>JASHOU010000100.1 GCA_030038475.1 Terriglobales bacterium
CGCACAGCCAAGGTTGTAGTGGGCTTCGGCATAGTTCGGTTTGATCGCAAGTGCGCGTTCATAACACGCCACCGCTTCCTCGAGTTGGTCGTCGTGCTGAGTTTGGAGGACATTGCCCATCCCCTGGTGGGCTTTGGCTAACTCCGGTTGCAGAGCCAGCGCGCACTTATAGCAGGCCAGGGCCTCGTCCAGTTTTCCCTGCTGGAGGAGAAGATTGCCTAGATTAAGATGGATCTCAGCTGATTCCGGGTCGAGATTTAAAGCCCGCTCAAAACACGCCGCAGCTTCGTCCATCTTGCCCAGGGCGTGTAGGACGGTTCCCAAGTTGGAGTGATACGAAGGCTGCTTTTTGTCGATGGCAATCGCCTTGCGAATTATGACCGCGGCAAGATCGTGGCCGCCGGCGCGAAATGCGATCATCCCGAGCAAATGCAGGCTGTCGGCTTGACCACCATCAATGGCGAGAATCCGGCGATAAATCCCTGCCGCTTCATGCAGCCGCCCCGCACGGTGGTGCAGAAGCGCATCCCGGAGCAGGGCTGCGGTTTCAGCAAGAGCGGTCTCGCGTCGAACGTTTTCAGTTGGAAGGCGCTCGGTTGGAATGTGCTCGGTTCGGTCTGGAGGGTTCGAGTTGGAGTTAGCGCGCATTTTTTGCAAACAGAAATGAGCGACACCGAACGCGTATCCGGCTCGATTAGGGCGGTCGATCGATTAGGGCGATCTAACAAACGAAGAATCCGCACGGTTCGAGAAGCAATCTGCGGTCCAAGGGGCTGAACCAAAGGTAGGAGTTTGCGACGATTGGGCGAATGCGCTCCCGCGGTTCGCATTTTTTCGTGAGACCGGGCTTTTCGTGAAAGAGATCTGGGACCTAAGAATCCGAGACCTGAAAACTGGTAACTGGAAGGAGTTTTACCCCACCTGTCCGAGAATCGCCCGCGCTTCCGCGGCTGGGTCCAGGGCTTCGGTGATTGGGCGCCCAACGACAATATATGTGGCTCCGGCGGACATCGCTTCTGCCGGCGTGACGACTCGCGCCTGATCGTGGGGGCCGCTGCCTGCGGGACGCACGCCAGGCGTGACAATCGCGAAGTCGCGCCCGAATTCTTCGCGCAAAGCCGCGGCTTCGAGTGCCGAGGCGACCACGCCCTGGCATCCATTCAAGAGCGCGAGCGCGGTCAGCCGCAGGACTTGATCGAGAACTCCGCCACGCACGCCGAGCTTGCCCAACTCGGCATCATCGAGGCTGGTCAAGACCGTGACGCCCAGCACCAGCAATCCGGGTTTGATCGCGTGCGCCGCCTCGACCGCGGCGCGCAGCATTTTGCCGCCGCCGGAGGCATGAACCGTCAACATGCTTACGCCGAGCTGTGCCGCTTCGCGCACCGCCGCGCCTACCGTGCTTGGAATATCGTGATACTTGAGATCGAGGAAGACGCGCCGTCCCGAGGCTACCAGTTCGCGGACGACCGAAGGCCCTTCGGCCGTGTAGAGCTGCATGCCGACTTTATACGCATGGGCAGAGTCGCCGACGGCCGCCACGATCTTTCGGGCGGCCGCGACCGTCGATACATCCAGGGCAACGATGAGATGCTGACGCGGGTCCATATTTCGCGTATCGTTTATCGTCGATCGCTGCCCGAGTGTATCGCTTTTACTACGGCTTGGCTACGGGTTGCAGCAGCGCCAGAGTTGTGGGCTGGTAGACGTCCAGGCGGACCTTCTGCAAACCGCGTTCTGTGAAGCCCAACGCACGTGCCGTGCTGTAGGAAACATCGATGATCCTGCCGTCGACTACCGGACCCCGGTCATTGATGCGAACCACTACCGCTCTTCCGTTTCTCAGGTTCGTGACTTTGACGAACGATCCCAACGGAAGCGTCGGATGAGCGGCGGTGAAATCGTGCAAGTCAAAAGGCTCTCCACTGGCTGTTAGCTTGCCCTGGAATTGTTCGCCATACCAGGACGCGGTGCCAACCTGATATGCCTTCGCCTTTGGGCTCCTGCTTTTTAGAGTTGAATGTCCTCCGGTTGCACTAACCGGCTTCTGTGTGACCTTGGCGGCTTCCAGGCTGCCTGGCCCGGATGCGGCTCCGGCCCCCAGACTGGCGACCGATAACAAGACCGCCAGGCCTTCGGCTAAACGTCGTCGCATTCAGTTACCTCTCAATCTTGGAAAGTCGTTTTCTGGTCGTATGCTCCTTTGGTCAAACGATTCTCTGAATGCTAGCGATGCGGGGGGGATGTGTCAATCAGAAAAACCCTTAAGGGAATTAACTAAGCGGTAATTAATCAATGACTTACCGGCATAAAATGAGGGATTTCGCTGCCTATGTTACTGAAAGTACGCCGAACCCAATGATAACTTATTGGTTAATAAGCTGAAGCTGGCCTCTAAGGAATGCTTGCAACTCATTTCGATTGTTAGATTTCCATGATTTCATCGATAAGTATTTTATAATCAATTACATAGCTCATCACGGTATACACGAACAGTAAACGGGCTCTTCCAATTCGGACGGCAAAGGCAAGCTCGTCTGAAATGAATGACGGATACGGAAGTGATGTTTCCTTGGTTGGACTTTTGGGTTTAGAGTGATGGGCGTGATCTGGACGAAAGTGAAATTATGGCTGTGATGCCGCCTGTGGTGCTGACCATCGCTGGTTTCGATCCCTCGTCGGGTGCGGGGATTACCGCCGACATCAAGACGATCGCCGCTCATGAATGCTACGGCATAGCCTGCATCACAGCCCTAACCGTGCAGTCGACTCAGGGGGTGCGCAGGGTAGAAGCTGTCGATGCGCAGATCATCGCGGAAACCCTGCAAGAGCTGATTTTGGATCTGCCCGTCGAAACCGTTCACATCGGGATGTTGGGCAACGAGCAGGTTATTCGGACGGTTGCGGATTTCCTCGAGCGGATCCATCCTCCGCATGTGGTTCTCGATCCGATTCTCAAATCCAGTTCCGGAGCGGATTTGCTGGATGCTGCGGGAATGCACCTGATGATTCAGAGATTGCTTCCGCTGGCCGAGGTCACCACTCCGAACCTGGACGAGGCAGGTATTTTAGCCAAGTTGTCGGTCACGAATCTGGATGAGATGCGCGAGGCGGCGGCCCGTCTACACTTAATGGGAGCGGCGAATGTGGTGATTACCGGCGGCCACCTGGAGAAAGCGATCGACCTGCTCAGCTTTGCCGGCCCGCGTGGCACTGAAACCGAGGTCTTCAAAGCCGATCGCCAGCGGTCAAATTGTACGCACGGTACTGGATGCGCCTTCGCAACCGCCCTCGCCTGCCATCTTGCGCATGGCCGCGGATTGCCCGAGGCGGTTCTGCTCGCAAAAGCCTATGTTTCAGCGGCGATCGCCAATGCCTATCCTGTTGGGCAGGGGGTGGGACCGGTAAATCACCTGTTCCGCATGAGCCAGCAAAGGCGGCCGAGCGCCGTGGTTTCAGAGGCGGAACCAGCCCACTCGCGGAAATAGACGCGACGGGCGAGCTAATCAACGCAGTTTCGGGTTCTTACCACGGAGAACTCCAACTCGGTAGTAGGACCTTGCCCTTTGTGGTTTTGGGGTTCATGCTTTTCTCCGTGACTCCGTGGTGAAACAAGGCAGACTAGAGCAGGATCGAAAGCCGAGCGGGGGCTATTTTTTCAACAAGCATCCGGCGGCAAAAGCAGCGACCGCAGCGAGCAGCCATTCGATGCGCCAGAGCTGAATCGCCTGCCAGTCAAGGAGCGTTCGAGCGCTGAAGAGGAGGCTGACGGCCAGAGCGCCCAGCAGGCAGAGCAAGCCAGCCAGAAAAGCGACGGCGGCAGGCATCGTTAGCCCGAGCCGCTCTCCGATCAATCCCAACTCAGCCAGTCCGGGAACCTCGAGCACGCGCGCACCGGTCGAGTTGGGACGCCGGGCGCCGCAGGCGTGACAATACAGTGAGCTGACGATGAACTCGGTCCCGCAACGGCGGCAGGTGGTGCTTCGTTCCGAGGTTACGACCGCCACGGGCGCCGGCATGGGTGCCCGCCAAAATTCGTGCTGAGCCTGATCGGCTACTTCCGCCATAAGACCGCTCTTCTCGTGACCTTTTCGGTCGCAAGCAATTTACCAAAGAAATTTATTGCAAAGACAACCACTAAGAGTTGGCCAAAGGGGATGGTGGCCACTCCGGAGGGCAAGAATTACGCTCTCCAGCCCGGAATTTCCACAGTGTGCATCAATTGGTTCGATTGCGAAGGTAACCGTCGTGGTTCCTTCGGCAGCGGGGGACTTACTGGCCGAGTCACCGAAAGTAACTCCGAGAATCGAGTTTTTTCCTGGGATCTAGCCTTTCACCTCGGCAACCGCTTGCCGCAGTTGGTCGACGTCGGGGAAGTCGGGCTTCAGCTTGACCACGCGATCCCATTGCTGGCGGGCCAGCGCAATCTGGCCGTTCTTCGCGTAAGCGAGACCCAGATGGTAATGATAAAGCGCATTCTCCGGCTCCTTTTTCACCGCTTCCTGGAAAAGGGTAATTGCCGACCCATAGACATGTTTGTGATAGAAAGCCCATCCCAGCGTATCGGCCGAGTTTGCATTGTCAGGAAGCTGACGCCGCGCCGTTTGCGCCATGGCGAAGGCGACATCCACGTTTCCACCCTCCTGTAAAATCACGAACGCCAGATTGTTGGAAGCCACTGGATTTTCCGGCTGGATGTCGAGCACTTTCTGGTATTGCTGCTTGGCGCGGTCCCAATCCTTCCGATTCTCATAAATGCCACCAGCCAACAGGTAAAAGGCGACCTCCTTCGGATTGGCCTTCGACCCATCGAGAAAAGTTTGCAGCGCCTGATCGGTTGCGCCGCGTTCCGACCGAACCAGTCCAAGTTTGAGCATCGCTTCGCTGTTGTTTTTATCCAAGTCAACCGCTTGCTGGAACTCCTGTTCCGCTCCCGCCAGATCTTTTTTCTGTTCCATCAACAACTGGCCCAGCATGACGTGGAACCCGGCGCTTTTCGGAAACTTTGCCAACTGCGCTCTGGCGGCAGTGACGGCACGATCCGGCTGCTTCTGCAGCAAATAAACGTTGAGCACCCCGCCCAGGGCATCCGTGGAATTCGGATCCAGATCGAGCGCCTGTTGATAGGCTTGTTGCGCTTCAGTTAACTTGTTTTGCGCGATCCTAAGGTTGCCCAACTGCACATAAGCGGCAGGATTGTTGGGTTCCTTTTCCAGGGAGCGATGAATATAATCGTCCGCCGACGCGTACTGTTTGCGATCCATGTCGGCCACCGCGCGCAACAGGTATCCGTCCGGAGCCCCAGGCTGCAAGACCATGATCTCGTTTGCTTCCTGCGCCAGGGCGTCAGCGTCCCCTTTGTGGATGGCGATGCCCGCCAGCGCCCGGTGTGCATCCACAATCTCGGGACGAAGTCGAACTGCGCTGCGCCACTCCGATTCTGCCCGGTTGATGTTGCCCAATTGGTCGAATGCCAGGCCGAGCTGATAATGTGCAATAGCATTGTCTGGGTCGTTCTTCATCACATTCAGCAGCGTATTGACGGCATCTGAGGCCTTGCCGCTCGCGATTTGGATCTCGCCGTTGTAGATTTGAGCGTCCTGGTCATTGGGATCTGCATTGATGATCTGATCGTTCAGTTTGCGGGCGTCGTCGGGCCGGTTTCTCAGAATCAACAGTTGAATGTAATTCTTCTTGACCACCATGTCTTTGGGATGGTCGCGATACAACGCGGCATATTCGTCGGTGGCTTTGTCGATCTGGTTATTGGCGAAATAGAAATCGCCCAACATGCGGTAGCCCACGGAATTGTTGGGGAAATCCTTCTTCGATTGCCGCAGGAAGTCCTCGGTCTGGCCAAGCTTATTCTCAGCCATGTAGAGGCTGGCCAGCGACAATCTCGGGTTGGGATCGCCGGGTGCGGATGCAATAGCCTTCTGGAACCATTGCTCTGCTTCGGGAAACCGGCCTCGTGTCTGGTAGAAACTTCCCAGCGAGAGCAGCGCCGTCGTGGACTGGGGACTGAGTTCGACTGCTTTCTTGAAATTGCCCTCGGCCGCATCCCACTGTTGCGCGTTTACCTGGAGCATAGCCAGATTTAAATATGACTCGGAGCGGCCGGGGCTTAACTGCACAGCTTTTTCCATGCTCTCCAACGCTCTCGCGCCGTCATTCGTCTCGGCGTAATAGTTGGCCAGCGCGGTATAAACGTCGGGATTGTTGGGCTGCTTTTGCACCAGCAGATCAAGGCGCTCCTTGGCTTCCCCGATACGATCTCTGGCTTCGCCGTATTTATAAGCGAGAACCAGCAGGTTCGCGGAATCGAGCAGCGCGGCGTAGTTGTCGGGTTGCAACTGGATGGTGTTCTGTAGCTCCTGGTCGGCGGTGCGGAAGTCTTGCAGCTTCATGGCGGCTTGCGCCAGCTTGTAGTGAGCTTCAGCAAAATGAGAATCGACCTGGATGGCGTTCTCGAACTGAATCTCCGCTTCGCGGTACTGGCCTTTATCAAAATAGCGTTGCCCGCTCTCCAGATATTTTTGCTTTTTGGTATTCGGATCCCCCCAGCAGCCGGCCATCCACGCCGCCAGCACGCAAATCACCGCTAATCCAAGGTGGAGCTTCGACTTCATGGCAATACGCATATCTGTGAACGCCTCACATCCGTACTATCAGTGCCGGACTGCACCAAGGTACTCTTCGGCTGCAAACCAGAAAAGTTACTGCCGTTATTATCGCAAACTCGGGGCGGCTGGCCGACTCAGATAGCCTACTCATAAGCATACGCCCGTGTACAAGCGCTTTCGTAATCTGCCGCAACGGCTGGAATCGTGGCATAGTTTCATTGGCTATGACCCACTTCCCCCGAAGTAGTGCCAACCAGCGTTCCCCTCGCGTTCACCTCAATGGATCGGTTGCGGCCGCGGTGATGGCCGAAGGCGGCCAACGGGCGCGCGCCAAATTGCAATCTATTTCCATCAACGGTGGATTGCTGCAATTGCAGCATGAGCTCTCTACCGGGGATTTCGTGGAAATTGCCTTCCACACCCGCTCCGGCGCCATCCACGGCATGGCAGAAATGCTGCACCCCACGCGCAAGTTTCAGAGTGCCTGTCTACAGCCTTTCCGTTTTATTGCTCTGGGCGATGAGGATCATCGCAAGCTGCGCATGGCGCTCGATTCCGCCCTGGACCGCAGTTTTCTCGACCCGGTTTCCGAACAACTGCAAACGCCACCAGGATTCTAAAGACAGGTCGCAAGTCTCAGGTCTTAGGAAAATCAAAATCGCGCGGAGGACTCGGCTTTATTGCCGAATCCCGGGTCTGGTTTTCCTAGATGTCCGTTCCGGACGAGTTTCCTGAGGAGCTAAGGGCTTGGCAAACAGGACTTTTTTTTTTATTTTTCCTAAGACCTGGCACCTGCCTTCTGTCCGTGCCCTTTGCGCCTGTCCTTTTTGAGCGCTAACCTCGGGTCCGACGCTATGACGCTATACTGAACTCTCCGCATGGCAACTGCTGTCATCACCCACTCTGCCGAGGAGACAATCGCTTTTGGCCGGAAGTTGGCGGCTGAATTATCTCCGCCACTGATCGTGCTCTTACGCGGCGACCTCGGCGCTGGAAAAACGACCCTCGTGAAGGGCATCGCCGAAGGGTTCCAGGCCGCTCGCTCCGAGGACGTGACCAGCCCGACCTTCACACTTGTCCATCAATATCGTGGACCCCAAATCACTCTCTACCATATCGACCTTTACCGCATCGATACCGAGCGCGAACTGGAAACGCTTGGCCTTGACGACCTGCTCGCGCCAGACTGCATCCTACTGATTGAGTGGGGAGACAAGTTCCCACGATTCGAGCGAGATAGGGATGTGGAAATTATTCTGGAGCGAGTGGGAGAAACTGACCGCAAAATCCAAAGGAACGCGACTTAAACTCCACCTCTATTGAGGCAGTTTGCCGAGGCTGGACTGCACACAGTAGACTGCCAACATTGCCTCGGCAAAACTATCGAGCGAGTTCGGAGCCGGAATCAACTTGAAACTCATCTATCTTCCCCTTGTTTTATTGATCAGCGCGGCTTTTTGTGTCGCGCAAACCGGGACAGAAACTGCACCATCCAACCTCGGCGAGTCGGCGGATCAGGCCGCCCCGGGCGCCAGCCAGACGCCGGACGCAACGCAACCTCCTGCCCCGGCGGGGCAACCGGGGCAGCCCAGCGGTCAACCTCAAAATGGTCAGCCTGAAAACAACAAAACCGAGAAGGACAAGACAAACCAGACATCTTCTGGCTCCGACACATCCTCGAACACCACTTCCGGCACGTCCAAGGACCGGCTGTTTTTTGCGCTGCCTAACTTTTTGACTTTGGAGAATGCCGGCCAGGTTCCGCCCCTTACGGCGGGACAGAAATTCAAGGTCGTCGCCAAAGGCTCGTTCGATCCGATTCAGATTGTCTGGTATGGCGCGCTCTCAGCGCTCAGCCAGGCGGAAAATAGTGAACCTGGTTTCGGCCAGGGCTGGGAGGCGTATGGAAAACGATACGGCGCCTATGCCGCCGACGGCACCATTGAAAATTTTTTTGTGGGTGCGATTTTCCCGTCCATGCTGCACCAGGATCCACGCTATTTTCAAAACGGCCACGGCAGTTTTTTCCATCGCACCGAGTATGCCGTCAGCCGGATTTTCATCACTCGCAGCGACTCCGGCCGCCGTGAATTCAACGCCTCCGAAATCTTTGGCGCTGCCGTGTCATCGGTGATTTCGACCTACAGTTATCATCCTCATCCTCCCTATCGCCCGGGGCCTGAATTTATTGCCAGCGATCGCACCCTGAAAAATACGGCGAGCGTCTGGGGATCGCAGGTGGGCTATGACACGCTCACTCTGGTGATCAAAGAATTCTGGCCCGACATTCGGAGAAAAATCAGGAAACGGCCACAGCAATAAACGCGCGATGCTGAGCTGACTTTCGATCTTGCATAGCCGGGCCGATGGGTACATCAATGGCTAATCTCTTTGTTGCATCAAATGACCGAACCCAACATCAGAAAAGCGACTACAGCCGATCTTGACCCCGGCCTAATCTGCGCCGACCGGGATGGTAATCGCATCCGCATCGACCGCGTAAACCGAGATACTGGATTTGTTTCCTATCATTTTCTGAACGACGAGCTGCGGGTGCAGGAAGGCGTTCAGGAACTCTCCATCGAGAAATTCCTCGCGCAAGGCTGGTACATCACGGGATCGGGAAAATCCTTGTAGCCGCGCAAACACCGGTATCGTCTCCTCGAAGATGCACATGGCTCAGCCGCGGCGCGACGACAACGAGAGGACCAAGAACAGATTAGAATCCTGTTACCTTCGACACTTCCATTTCCCGATCATTGCCGATTAGATTAAAGGAGAAAGGGTTTCCCGATGCGTCGATTCCCCGGCTTGATCGTTGCAGTGGCGCTGTTCTCAGGTCTGGCGATACCTGCCGTTTCGCCTCAAACTGTTACTCCTCCAATAACCCCGGGCCACGGGGAACGCAAGGTTGTCAGCAAAGTTGCCCCCGCTTATCCCGAACTGGCCAAGCGTATTCAACTGGGCGGAATGGTGAAACTTGAGGTGGTCGTGCGCCAGGATGGCAAGGTCAAGTCCGCGAAACCGCTGGGAGGCAGCCCATTGCTAATCCAATCGGCTGTAGATGCGGTTCAACGTTGGAAATATGAAGCTGCGCCTGGGGAAACCACAGAAGTCGTACAAGTCGTCTTCGATCCCCACTAATGAATCACGGACGCGAACCCTAGTGATTCGCGTCCGCCAGCAAAAACGCGACTGCGAGGTAATGCCGGCGCAGAAAGTAGCTCACACGCTACGCCACCTCTGCCAGCGCTTTGTATTCCTCATCAGATTGCGTGGGGAGCAGCACCCAAAGCGTGTAGACGCCGATGGCCGTGCCAATCGGAACATTCAGCAAGGCCACGAACCCAACGACGAGCGCAAAAATCCGCGCCCACTCCTGCCGCTGTAGCAAGCCCCAACCCGCGACGAACCCTGCTGCAGCTTTCACCAGAATCATCCAGCCGATAAACGTCAAAAACGGCTCGAACCACGACGTCACCTCGGGAGGCGGCCCGTGTTCAATATGGATGTGGCCGATGAACAACTTCGCGACCGCAATTACCACCACGCCTCCCACTACCTCCAGCACTCCGTAGGCCATCCAGAGAATGCTGAGCATCTGGATGTGCTGCTGTACGCGGCTTCGTCGCAGCTCAATCAGTCCCAGCACAGCTTTACCGCAGCGACCGCAGCGCCGATCTCCTGTTTGTAACTGCGCCCCACATTGATCGCAAAACATGGCCGATCCTCCAGCGCTCGCCGGCTCTATTCAATGTATCGTACGCATGCGAGCGCGAACCAGTTCAGAAAAGCAGTTCTCAGTTCCCAGTTCCCAGTAAAAGCTTACAACCATGATTAGCCGATAGGGAAACCTCGGCAAAACGAAAAGGCCACCCGGCAACTTGGGCGGCCTCTTCTTTCAAGGGAGAATAGTTCCAACGGAGGTTTCATCCATCAGAACTTTCTGCCGGAATCTTATGAGCCTTAAAAGCGCAGTGTCAAGCAAAATCTACGACTTAAATACTCTTATTTTCAACGATTTACAAGGTACGTCCACAAATCGGCAAACCGGACCAAAATGGAGCGGAATGCCTCTTTTTCACAGTTAACGGCCTTCGATTGAGACACTTACCGTTCTCGCGGGAGCCTTCCAGGGCGGTCGTCAAGGTGCAGGGCGATGATTTCGATCGACTCCCGCCGATCGAAAACCGAGTCGGGGAAAAAACGTTTTACCAGCACCCGCATCCCTCCAAAGGCAACTCCCGCAACCAGCGCGAGCCCGACCACTATGCCGCAGAGCACAATTGCATTGAACAAAAAGTTGGCCAGATTATCTTTTTTGCTGACGTAGGTGTTCTCGTTCCACGTCACATCCGCTTCGTAGCTGATCGAGGCCAGCAGCGCTCGCGCTTCGCTCTGCGAAAGCGGACCGGCTGCGATGACAAGAATCGGTCCGGTGCGGGCATCGAAGAACGGCCCGACGTCCACAATCGGCGCAACTCCCGGCTGCGGCGGCGTAATCTGGTGCGACGCATCGATCTGCCGCAACCGCTCCGCCGCAATTTGCGGCGTCGGATACTCGACCAACATCATCGTGGCATCGCCCGCATTGACCGCATACTTCGCGGTTACCACCTCCGCACCGGACTTGAAATCCACTGCGGCAGAACCGAGCGGCGCTCCGATCTGATCGAGCGCAACCGGACCCAAAATGTATTTCGTCGTATTCTTCTCAAGAACCACATTTGAAGCCGGCTTCGGAAGATAATCCGGCAGCGCCGGCGGCTTATTCTTCCCGCCTTCGGCTTGGGGCAAAAGCCCCGCCAGTTGCCGCAATTGCGACGCCGACATCACGCTCATCCTGTCAAACGACGCATCGACCAGCACGTTTCCCTGATAGAAGAGCAAACGATTATTGAGAAATGCCGCCTGCCCGCCAATGGTCTCGTCTTCCATTTCCGGAGTACGGTAATAGGTGAACGCCCCATAGGCTCCGCTGGCATCTGCAAAGACGGCGGCGCGAATCGTCAGATTTCGTCCGTCATCGCGGGTGTAACTCGCCTTTTCAAAGCGGACGAATCCATATTCTTTGAGCACCGGGGCATTGGCTGCGTCGGCGGCAGCAGGGTCGTCGCTTTTCACCACGGCGCCCTTGACCTGCCAGCCGGAAAATTCAGAGGGAAGAACCGGGGCAGTGGTAATTGGATTCGAAGTTGCGGACGGAGACTTTACATCCGCAGTTTTGACTGGAGTGTTCGCGTCGACGCCGCGCGCCGCATCACAAACCAAGAAACCGAAGACAATAAAGCTGAATGCCAGAAAAAGCTTTGAGAAGAATCTCATCCGAAGGAAACACACTACACTCCTGCATTAGACTACCGGCAGCCGAAGAAAGTTTCCACCGGCGAAAAGACCGGCACGGCCTCTCAACCGCGCTTTGAAGCGTTAAATGAGGCAAACTGGAATTGCCCGGCAAAAAGCAGATCCTTCGCTGCGCTCGGTCCGCTTCGCTTCCCTCGGCTCCGTTCAGGATGACAATTCTTTTGTGCATGAAGCCAATTGTGCATGAAACCAAGCTGGGACTGTCCGCCGGTCGGCGAGCGTAAAAGCTCGGTCTCCGAATAACCCAATCCGGTGAGGTTTTGCCGAATCTTTCCGAAATCTATCGAGTCAAAAATTTATCCAGTCAAATTAAGGATGCATCGTGACCGCGACCTGGAACCGTCCCACCCGAACCATGCTCAATCTCTGGCCGCCGTTGCTCGGCGCCGGAATCCGCGTCACCCGCATCGCGCCCGACTGGAGAGAAGTCGATGTCGAGATGAAGCTGCGCTGGTGGAACCGGAATTACGTCGGCACGCACTATGGAGGCTCGCTTTATTCGCTGGCCGACCCGTTTTTTATGGTTATGCTGATCGAAAATCTTGGCAACGATTACATCGTCTGGGACAAGGCCGCAACCATCCGCTTCAAGAAGCCGGGGCGCGGAACAGTTTTTGCCAGTTTTCGCCTGTCAGAAGATCAAATTAGCGAAATCAGGCAGGCTCTGACCACACGGGAAAAGATTGAGCGGGTATTCACGGTTGAGGTGAAAGACGCATCCGGGACGATCATTGCCGAGGTTGAGAAGTTACTGCACGTCCGAAGAAAGATCCCGATTCCCGTCTGAGCCGCGCATCGATTTCTACTACTGGCCTTCCGGCTTATCGATTTTGCTCGCCACTCTAACGCCGCTGAGACCGTTTACGTACTTCGCCACTCCCCGGTAGAGCGACTCGGCGATCCGCTTCCGCCGCTCGGCGGTTTCCATCTCGCGCGCGTCGGTGGGATTCGAAACAAACGATATTTCCGCCAGAATCGACGGCATGTTCGCGCCGATCAGCACAATAAATGGAGCCTTCTTCACCCCGCGATTGCGGATCCCGGAGTTGCCGAGCGAGAGGCCGCCAAAGAGCGACTCCTGCACGTCGCTGGCAAACTCGCGCGATTCATCGATCTTCTCTTTCAGCGCGATTTTCTTCACCAGATCCTGGAGCTCGTAAATCGACTTCTCCGACACCGCGTTCTCGCGCGCGGCTACTTCCAATGCTTCCGGCGACGAGGTGAAGTTCAAATAATAGGTCTCTACGCCGCGCGCGTCGGCGTCATGGCTCGAATTGGCGTGAATCGAGATGAATAAATCGGCCCGCTCGCGATTCGCAATCGCCGTCCGGGTCTCAAGTGGAATGAAAGTATCGTCGCGCCGCGTGTAAACGACCTCCGCGCCCAGGCGCGATTCCAACATGCGACCCAGCCGCTTACCCACATCGAGCACCACGTCTTTCTCCATCAGCCCATTGGGACCAATGGTTCCCGTGTCGTGTCCTCCATGGCCGGGATCGATGACAATCTTGCCAATCTTCAGCCCTAATGCCCGCGTCAACGACCGGCCGCCAGCCGCGGTAGGACTCGCCTCGCGAGCGACGTCATGAGTCTCCATTGGCTCGTCGGTGGCAAGGTCGGCAGCGTCGGAAGCTGTCGTCTCGGTGGCCACGTGCGATTTTCTTCGGCGGGGGCTGGGCGATGAAGTCGATGAGGTAGATGCGGACGCAGAAGATGAAGACGATGGGTCGGCCGTCAACGCTGCGGTCTCCGATTTTTCGCTCGTTGTTCCTATTTTTCCGCTCTTTGTCTTTCCGCTCTGCTTGGCCTCGCCGCCCGCAACCTGATCGTCTAGAGTCGAATCGTCGCGTGCCGACGCCATATCGGAGTTCAGTTTTCGTTCGAGCGATGCCAGCGTCTTGGCGCTGTCGTCATCATCGGCTTCGACAATCGTCTTCGGAATCCGGCGGTTCGATCCCGGAACCGCGACCGTCGTCTTGATTACGCCATTGCTACCTGCGACCTTCCCCGAATCATGATGATTCGAATTCGCTCCAGAATCCTGGTCTTCTTGCGGCAAATCGCCCGGCGTTTCGGCAGGCAAATCGGTTTCAACGAGGCCGGCCTGCCCAGAAGCGGCTGCATCTTTCGCAATTGTCCGATGGGTCTTTTGCTGGTCGCGCGTTAGCCTGCCAGGCGAAGCCACGGCTTCGCCCGAGTCGTCGCTCGTGTCGGCGGCCGACGACGAGTCCATCGGCGCAGTGGCAGAGCTACCGGCTGGGTCGGCATCTGCTATGCCCATTGTCCGTTTCTGCTTGCCGTGAATATCGATAATTAGCCGGTAGGGATCGGGCAGCAGGAAAGCGTCGTAGCTTGCCAGATCGTCGACTTCCAGCACGATGCGTGTGCGTCCCGGCTGAAATTCGGCCACACGAATTTTCTTCAGGAAGCCATCGTCCACGTCAAATGTCTTCCCGACGAGGGTCGAGGCCAGCTTGGTACCGCGCAAATCGAAAAAGATGCGGTCGGGATGCGAAATCCTCTGCGAAGCGAACTTTACCTCCTGCTCCACATCAATCGCCACGCGAGTGTAATCGGGTGTCGACCAGTGGCGCACCCCTGTAACTCTCGGCAACTCGTTGCGCCGAGTATCGACCGCATTCGCCGATTCGCCGGGTTCCTCATTCCCCGCGGTCGTCGTGTCAGCACCGGCGCTGCTGGCGCTCCGGCTCCCGCTCTTGGTATCGCTTTTAGTATTCGAGGCTCGCTGTTTGCCGGCGGCTTTCGTCGCGGACTGCTCTTTTGCTGCCGCCGCGGCATCCATCTCCTTTACGGCCGCCCGCGCATCCTCAACCAGGCGATTATGCGGATAGCGGTGGACAAAATCCGCAAACGTGGCTCGCGCCTGATCGGGATCGTTCAGATCGTCCTTATAAATCTCGCCTATCGTGAACAGCGCATCGCACCGGTATTTGCTGCCGGGATATTCCTTGCGCAGAAAACGGTACTGGTCGATTGCGCCGCGCAGAATCTTGTCATCGTCAAAGCGCCGGCCCATCTCGACCATCAACTCGGCCGTTGCCACCACGCTCGGGTCCGCCTTCGACGACGAAGGAGAACCGAGGTACACGCGGCGGTAGGAATCGATCACAATCTGGTATCCATGCCGGGTGCGCTCTGCCAGTGGTCGGCCGTTCAAAGCCTCGCGCATTCGCTCTGCCTTGGCAAATTGCTGCCGAGCCCAGGCATCGCTGTGGCGCACGTGAGACGATGAGTGAGAAGAAGTTCGGATCGAAGCGTAAACCGAGGCAGGAGCCAGCGCACAAACGCAAGCCAACAACGCGACCAATACCATCGCGCCCGGGCGAAGCTCGCCTCGAGTTAGGGTCGTAGAAGCCTGGGTTTTCACTTGCCGATTGCTACTGAATCAAAAAGCTGGTCGAACTATTTGAGCCTGTTGTACCGTCGACTTAAACCGTGTCATCGGATTTAGTCGTTGCCTCTGTACCAACCCAACTCCCAGCGCGAAGTTGCTCCAAGCCTTTCCACCCAGCCATTCCGCCCGCTAGTCCGTATTGCTGATAAAGAGCACACCCCGCGCATCCCGCTCCACCCGCACCGGATCATGCGACGCACCAACAACATAGGCGTCCACGCCGCTGTTATATAGGGTCGTAATCCGGCGCACATACTCCTGGGTCTCGCGAAACCGCGGAATCCCGGCGCTACGCGCCACCGCTCCCGAGCCGGCGTTATATGCGGCCAAAGTCAGGGGAACATTCCCGCCGTAGCTATCCAATAGCTTCCTTAGATGCCGAACCCCTGCATCTACGTTTTGCTCGGGATCGAATGGATTGGTTACGTTCAGCGTCCGCGCCGTCGACGGCATCAACTGCATGAGCCCCATCGCCCCTTTGCGCGAGACCGCATTCGGATTGAAGTTCGATTCCACCTTCACCACCGACCGCACCAAACTCGGATCCACGTTGTGCCGCGCTGCCGCCGCTTCGATTAGAGAGTCAATCTCCTGCTGCGTAAACGCCCGGTTTAACGTCTGATAATTCCGCGCCTTGCCGTCAATGTAACGATCGACCTCGGAAGCGGCCGACCGCGCCGCCCGCATCACGGCGCCGTTGGTCGGAACCGGCTTGAAACGGTGGTCCGTCGAACTCCAATAAACCAGCGGAGATCGCGAAGCCGCGCTGCCTTCCGCCTTCGCCCCAGATGAATTCTCGCTGCTGCGCGGCGAATCTCCATTCACGTAAATCTTGCGGCCGGATTCATCAGTGGTAGCTGTAATTGACCCTGTATTTGCCGATCGAGCGTTTGTTGATCGAATGTCAGCCGGCTCAGTGTTCGCGTTACTGTTAACGGCGGTCGCGCCGATCTGGGCCGAGACAGGCATGGCCGCGAAAATCACGCCGAGAAATAACGCGCAAAGCGCCAAGTTGCAAGGAATCTGTCTGTAAAGAAAGGAGATCGCCGCCATTCTCGGCGTAGGCATCGGCGGGATTTGCAGGCATCTTCTCATTTACTTATGCGCGTCTCGTACTTATGCGCGTCTCGGTAAGAGACACACTTACTCCCTACCCTAACCTGCCGCGAGAACCAGAGTCTCTGAGATTATAGGTCGGCGAACCAAACGGCAGCAATCTCTCCAAAGGTCCTAGAACCTCCAGAGTAATCGCCCTAAATTACTGAAGATACGGGTCTTTCTGAAATTGTCTCAGAGGAGAGTTGAGATTGCGGAAGGAACGCCGCTGGCAAACGATTGCGCGCGCACTGGTACATTCATTGTGGACCTCTGGCCTCCGCTAGAATATCCGTCAACCATGAATGCCAGCGCCCTCCGCCATCTCCTTAACCAAGTCCGGAACAAAAATCTCTCACCCGACGAAGCCATTGAGCGCCTCCGCCATCTTCCCTTTGAAGATCTCGGCTTCGCCAAGATCGATCACCACCGGGCGTTGCGGCACGGCATGCCCGAAGTCATTTTCTCGCAGGGCAAAACACCGCGACAGTTCGCCGAAATCTTCACCCGCCTCGCCGCGCACGGAACCAACATCCTCGCCACCCGCGCCACCGAGGAACAATTCCAGGCCGTCGCCGCGGCGTTCTCCAATTCCAATGAGCAGCCGGAAATCATGCAGCTCGACCTTTCGCGATCATCGACAGGGCGATCTTCGAAACGGCGATCTTCGAAACGTAGGGTCCCGATAGAGTTCAAAGCAAACGATACTCAGATGCCAGAGTACCGACCGTTGGCCCGCACCATCACACTCCAGCGCACACACCGGCGCCACGGCAAGGGAACGATTGTCGTCGTTTCCGCCGGAACCAGCGACATCCCCGTCGCCGAAGAAGCGGTCGCGACTGCTGAGCTGATGGGGAACCGCGTGCAGCACATCTATGACGTCGGCGTGGCTGGCATTCATCGGCTGTTGGCGCATCGTAAAGCGCTCGCCGAGGCGCGCGTCATCATCGTCTGCGCCGGCATGGAAGGCGCTCTGCC
>JASHOU010000101.1 GCA_030038475.1 Terriglobales bacterium
CCGTTCTTTTCATGTTTTTGGCGCTGGGGATCGTTATGAATGTCCGGATGCGCCGCTTCGTGAACTGAAACGGCCGGCAGATGTGGGGAGCGCTCTTCTCAACCGGCCTTATCGAAAGGCTCTCACAAATTGAGAACGGTGCCGCGAAGCAGGATTTAGAACGCAACAAGATTACGAAGGCCCTCGCGAAAAAGAAGGGCAGAACGCCGGCAGAAGTTGAAGCCGGACAGGATTCAGCCAGTCAGGCGGGAAACGGCCCCCTCAGCGGAACGCGAGAGAGTGGCCACAGACCTGACCGAAGGCTTAACGCGATCAGTGCAGACGAGTAAGAAAAATTCACTGCAGTGTAGGCTCTGGGAACCACTCAGGGTCCACGCTCGGTTCTACTCCGCACCGCAGCCAGCGAAAACAGCGCTGTCTGAGGATCCCGTGGAGCGGCTTGAACGCTGCTGATCTTCCTGTTCCGTCTTGTCCTTCTGGTCCGGTAAACAACCGGAGTAGAAATGAACAAGGAATTGTTTGTATCCGCCACGCCCCATGAAACCAAAGTGGGCATTACTGAAGACGACCAACTAGCGGAAATTTACCTCGAACGCGAGAACGAATACACCTTAGCCGGCTCGATTTACAAGGGCCGCGTCACACGCGTGCTGCCAGGCATGCAGTCGGCCTTTGTTGACATCGGCTTGGAACGTGATGCCTTTCTCTACGTTTCCGATTTCATGGATCTCGAACAGCAGGATGAGGATCTGGACGAAGCCATTCCGGCGAATCGTCCTGTGACCGATCGTTCCCCTGAAGTTCGTCCACACGATGCTCGTCAAAACTATGATTTGGAAGTACAGTCCCCGGCTCAGCCTCCAACGCCCGAATTCGGCAACGCAACCACCGCTGAAGAGACCGAAGCCACCGCTGCAGAAGCATCGGGAGCCTACCCCAGCACAACGCGCGATTTTCGCGGACGCAGGCGTCGTCGCGGACGGCGTGGCGAAAATAGTGATCGTGGCCGCGGCGAAACGCGCCCCGAGAATCGAGAAACCGGCAGCGAATCGCCACGCGGCGATACAAGAGGTGGCCGCGGCGAACGTTTCGGACGCAGCGCCGACTCGCGCTTTCAACGCGCCGCCAGCGCCTATGCTGGCCGCGACTACGATTACGGACCGCCCCCGGGCTACCAACCTATCGTGCTTCCCGGCGAATCGATCTCGAAGTACCAGCGCCAGGGCTTGAGTCGGACTGACGCCGCCGCTTCGCCGCCTAGCGTGTTATCGCCAGAGCAAATTGCGCCGGACGCCGCTTCGATCTTAGATAACTTTCCAGAAGATGAGCCTATGTTCGCGGCAGGCGCAGCCGAACCCCTTCACGAACAGCATGAGCACGTGCCGCATGCGGAAGCTAATGAAGCCGAAGTCAACGAAGCGGGAGAATTTCGCGCGCCCGTTGCCGAACCGGTAATTGAAGAAATAGAGAGCCGCGTCCGCACTACTCGCGAAGCCGAATCATTGATGGCAGTCGCGCATGAAGCGGACTTCTTAGCGGTTCCCCAAGTCGCTCAGCGCGTCATGGAAAAACTAAACATCGAAGAACAGGAAATTGAGGAAGAAGAGGCCGAGCTGACATCGTATGGCCAAGAACCCGGCGACGATGACGACTTCGAAGAGCTGGAAGAAGAGACGCATGCAGCCGGCGGAGAGTTTTCCCGATCCCAAGTAGAAGCGTCCGCTTCTGCGCAGCCAGGAACCGCCGAGCACCCCGCGAGCGGCGACATTGCTCCTGAAGCTGTAGTTCGCGCGCAAACCGAGATCGCGCCAGGCGAATCTCCATCCGAAGCCCAGGTGGAGGCAGAAGAACGCGAAGCCGAAGAATTAGAACTCGAAGAGGCGCAAGCCGAAGCTGAGGCGTTGCTCGAAGCCGAAGCAATTGGCGAGGGCACGGTGGATGCAAGCGCAGAGGTTCGTGGTCCAGCGTCCGAAGCGATGCTGTTGCAGCGCGCTCCTCGTCGCGACCGCGGATCGGATTGGGATCGCCGGCGGGGAAGACGCGGCGGACGCCGCTTCCGGAGCCGCGAAAACCGCGTCGTGCTGCAAATCAGCGAACTGCTCAAGGAAGGCCAGGAAATACTCATCCAGATTGCCAAAGAGCCGATTGCGAAAAAGGGTGCCCGTATCACCAGCCACATCGCGCTTCCCGGACGCTTTCTGGTTTTCATGCCGACGGTCAATCACACCGGCGTTTCCCGCAAAATCTCCTCCGAAGAAGAGCGCCAACGCCTCAAACGGATCATCCAGAGCGAGCGCGAAAACGGCGGCGGCTTTATTGTTCGGACTGCCGCGGCTGGCGCAACCGACGAGGAGCTCCGCGCCGACATTCGCTTCCTGAAAAATCTTTGGAACGAGATCAAGTCTCGCTCCGATAGCAGCAAATCTCCGGCGCTCATCTATCACGACCTCAATGTCGTGGAGCGCGTGCTGCGCGATCAGGTCAGCTCCGACTTCTCCGTCATCTGGGTCGACACCGAGCTGGAGTACGAGCGCATTGTGCGCTTCGCCAACCGCTTCCAGCCCGCTCTGGTCAAGCGCGTTAAGCTCTACACCAAGGAGACACCGCTCTTCGATCAGTTCGGCCTCAACGAGGAGATCAACAAGGCACTCAAGTCGAAGGTCTGGCTGAAAAGCGGTGGCTACATCGTCATTAACCAAACCGAGGCGCTCGTTGCCATCGACGTCAACACCGGCAAATACGTCGGCAAGACCGCTCGTCTCGAAGACACAATAGTAAAGACCAACGTCGATGCCATCCGGGAAATCGTGCGCCAGGTCCGGCTGCGCGACCTCGGCGGCATCATCATCATTGATTTCATCGATATGGACGAACGCCGCAACCGGCAAAAAGTTATGCAGGCGCTCGAAGAGGCTTTGCGTGCCGATCGTGCGCCCTCGAAAGTTCTGCAATTCAATGATTTCGGTCTGGTGGCCATCACGCGCAAACGGGTCAAGCAATCGCTTGAACGCACCATCGGCTCGCCTTGTCCCTATTGCCAATCCACGGGCTTCGTAAAATCGGTCAGCACGATTTGCAACGAGGTCTATGTGGAGATGCGCAAGATCGCCAATCATCTCGAGCACAGCGACGTGATGTTGCGTGTGAATCCTGAGGTAGCAAAAGCGCTCAAGGCAAACAATGCGCGTCTGCTGAATGAAATGGAAGAGCTCACCAAGAAGACCGTCATCGTGAAGTCGGACCCGGCCCTGCACCAGGAGCAGTTCGACATTCACTGAGTTGCGGCAAGAACAATGGATCAAATAAGGCCCGGCTTGAGCCGTGCCTTATTTGTGCCCGCAACTCTCAACGAACTCCGATCGCGCTGGCGTTCTTGCGTGGCGCTTGTGTGCAGATGGCAGATGGCGATGGCGAGGGCATCGGCGGCGTCCGCCGGTTCGGGAATGCGATCGAGATTGAGAAGACGTGCGACCATTTGCTGGACCTGATGCTTTTCTGCGCGCCCGTATCCAACGACCGCGGACTTGATAGAGAGTGGCGAATATTCGGCAACTTCCAGGCCGGAGGAAGCGGCGGCCAGCATCGCTACTCCACGCACCTGGCCGAGCTTCAAAGCTGATTTCACGTTCGCCGCGTAGAAAACATCTTCGATGGCAACGCGGTCCGGGCGATGCTGCGAGATGACTTCGTGAAGGCCGAGCGAAATCTGCGACAGACGTGTGGGCATGGGATCGCGCGGAGAAGCCTTGATGGCGCCGGAGACGATGCAGCAGAGTTGATCGCCATAGCCATTATCGGTGAGCAGTTCAACTATGCCGTATCCGGTGTATTCGGTGCCGCAATCGATTCCGAGAACACGCATGTTGCTTCGAGTGTAATCTTCGCAGCAATTTTTGCGCACAAGATTGAGTGGAAGCGAACCTTATTTGTCGACGGCAGTCGCACTTGACTAATGGAACGCGTCCTATGAGTACACGCGCCTTCTCTGTAGCTCCGTGAGCGCGCCAATCCAGCGTGATAACCTAGTTAGAGTAGGGTCCACCAAAGTATGGAAGCAACAGCAGGACGGAGCGCATCCGCTCCCAGAGCAAAACCCATACTCGGGCTCGAAAATGTAGGGAGCAGGCGATGAGAATTGGAGTGCTGACGGGCGGGGGCGATTGTCCGGGGCTGAATGCAGTCATTCGGGCGGTGGTGCGCAAGGGAACCTTTCACTACGAAGACGGATTTGTGGGCTTCATGGAGGGATGGCGCGGATTGCTGGAAGACAAGACCATGGAGCTGGATTTGTCTTCGGTGGGTGGAATTCTGCCGCGCGGCGGCACCATCCTGCGCACTTCGCGCACGAATCCGGCGAAATATCCCGACGGCCTGCAGCGCTGCGCCGGTAACCTCAGAAAACATGGCTGCGAGGCGCTGATTGCCATCGGCGGTGACGACACGCTTTCGGTGGCGGAAAAGCTGTTCGCCAACGGAGTCAAGGTGATAGGCGTTCCGAAGACGATCGACAACGATCTGGCGGGCACTGACTTTACTTTCGGCTTCGACACGGCGGTGAATATTGCGACCGAAGCGATCGACCGCGTGCATACGACGGCCGAGGCACACAACCGGGTGATTGTGGTGGAGGTTATGGGACGCGCCGCAGGCTGGATCGCGACCTATAGTGGCATCGCCGGTGGCGCCGACGTCATACTGGTACCCGAGGTTCCCTTCGATATTGAGCAGGTGGCGGAACTGATTCGCCAGCGCCACGCCCGAGGGAGGTATTTCAGCATCGTTGTGGCCGCTGAGGGCGCAAAGTTTGCCGATGGCAACGAGAAGCACGCTGAGGCCTCCGCGCTGCAAGCAGGACGCGACGAATTCGGGCACATACGCTTGGGTGGAATTGGCTCGGTGCTAGCGAGCGAGATCGAGAAGCGTACCGGCTTCGAGACACGCTCAGTGGTGCTCGGGCACATTCAGCGCGGCGGATCGCCCACCGCTTACGACCGCGTGCTGGCCACGCGCTATGGACTTGGCGCCATTGACATGGTGCATCGCGGTGAATTTGGGCAAATGGCAGCACTGCATGGCAATCGGATTATTTCCGTCCCACTGGCGGAAGCGGTTGCGACCAATCGCACCGTGGATCGGGAAATTCTCGACGCTGCGGTCGGCATTCTTGACACCCTTGACTATAAGGTGACAGGAGCTTCCTGAGACCGAAGACGAAGCACAGGTCCGGCCGCCTCTACGCCGGAAATTGCACTTGTTGGACGTCCGTCCAGCCCGCCGAATCGAGCAAAGATATCCCTCCATGAGGCTAGTGGGTCAATATGATTTTGACCCACTACCTACACGAGAGTGTGATTGGCAAGTGTGCCGGTTTAAGGGCATACTTACTCAGCAGTAGCTTACTCTCGAGAACGGATTGCTATTCCGAGGATGCGCCGTGCCCATATATCACAACGAAACCCAGGCCGACAGCCACTTGGAGCGATCGACACCCTTGCCACTTCCGTTACCGGCGGCATCGCTGGATGCGGACGTGCAGCGCAAGCGCATGCTGATTGCGCTGGGGATCTTGCTGTTGGCGCTTGCGGCAGTCGTTTTGAAGGACTGGGATTTCTGGTTTCCGCCGAGCAGTGAGGCGCCGGAAGCCCTGATGCGAACCAGAAGTAAGGCAACTGCGGCGCCGGCTGCGAGCACGCAGGCAACCCCGGCGCGCGAGCGCAAGATCACCAAATCTGTGGCACCTGCTCCTGCACCTCAAGCGCCATTCTCGGCCACCAGCGAGCGCGCTGCGCTGCCCGAGTTGCAGGTGGAAGTGGTTGCCGGCAACCACCACGTAACCGTGCCCGCCAAAAATAATGCCATCCACCTGGATGTTGACTCGGGAACGATGTCTTCTCCGTTCAACGGTTCCGTCGCGAAGGCGACTGCACCAGGCAATACGGTCCCGGCCGCTGGCGATCGTGTGGCGCTCTCGCCGCTGACCGCTCAAAATGTCAGCGTTTCCGTGCCGCCGGATTATCCCTTGCTCGCGCGGCAGATGAAGGTGCAAGGCGTGGTCAGTCTGCGGGCGCTTATCTCACGCGATGGCGCCATTCAGGAGCTGCAGATTCTCAGTGGGCCCGACATTCTGGCTACGGCAGCACGCGAAGCCGTTAAGCAATGGCACTTCAAACCCTACCTGCAGAACGGCCAGCCGGTGGAGACGCAGGCGCGCATCACGGTGAACTTCACCATTTCCACAAATTGAGTTCGATGGGTTTCTGTCTGGGTCGGCAGCAAAGCCAACAGCGAATCTCTCTACCCGCAGTTTTCCCGCCTAAAAATTAAACGGGCGTCCGGATTCTTACGAATCCAAGACGCCCGGGCAGCCCTCCCCCAGAACTGCTCAGTTGCGAATGTAAAACTAAGGGCAGAATCTGAAAATGGCACGCGGGTGCGGAGAAGCTCCACAAAAGTGCTACGAAGCAAAGTAGCGCTTGTTCGGCGTGCAAATCAGGCCGTTAAGACTGCTCTTAATTGGAGAACACCATCTTTCCTGGTTCCGCTCCTATGGAAAAGGGCGATCCGGCGACTGCTGTTACAGCGCCCGTCGTGGCGTTGTAGGAATAGGCTTGAAGAGCCGTGCCCGACTGACTTCCGATGTAGAGAAATTTGCCACTCGGATCGAACAGCGCAAACAGCCCGCCGGCAGCGTCGCTAAACGGTGAACTGGCGGCTGCGACCAGCTCTCCGTCGGTGGCCGTGATGGCAAAGCACCAGATCGAGTTACTGGACCCTGGAGTTGCCGCGTAAACAAACTGGCCCGTCGGATCGATCGTGATGGCGCTGGGACCGCTTCCGTTCGTCGCGGCAAAAGGCGAACCAAGCATCGCGCTGAGAGCCCCCGTGATGGGATCGATGTTGAACCCGGAAATGTTGCCGATTGTGCCCTGATACGGCGGAGGGTTGGTTGCCGAAGCGTTGACAACATACAGGTAGCTGTCACTCGTATCGACTGCCAGGCCGGTCGCTCCCTTGCCCGAAAAAACTGGAGTATTAGGCACTGGAGTAAGGACACCGCTAGCGAAGGAAAAGCCGGTGACCGTGCCAATGCCGGCATTGATTACGTAAACGAACTGGCCGGAATGCGTGAAGAGAATGTCGGTCGGATTCGCATTGGCAAAAAAAGGAGAACCTGCGACTTCCGTCAACGCGCCGCTGCTGGAATTAATGGAGTAAACGGAAACGTTGCTGGAAAAATTGTTCGTCACGAGCAGGTATTGGCCGGAGGGATCGATAGCTGCCAGGTTCGGACCGTCACCGGCCGCGAAGGGAGTGCCTGTCAGGCTCAAAGTTCCATCGCTGGCGACACTGAAAATCGAAATCGAATTGGCCTGGGAATTGATAGCGTAGAGAAACGTCCTCGACGGGGTCAAAGCTAGGCCCGTAGGTGAAGTGCCCTCTACGGGCGGCGTCTGCCCACCGACGGTGACAACTCCGTTGCCGCCGTTGATCTGCAATAGAAGCACCGAGCCGTTTCCCGGCAGGGTTACATAAGCAATGTGGTCTGGCGCAGAGCTGGATGAACCGCCGCCGCAGGAAAGCGAAACCCCTGCGACAACGAGAATCAGAATTACTGCTAACGCCGCAACAATCCGGCGAGAACCAAATCGATTTGTCCGCACGTCACACGCCGCCTTCAGAAAGATCATTTGTAAAACCGCTCCTCGATATTAAAACCGGAACAAAAAACCGGTTGAAAATGAAAAGTTCGTGTTCACTATCGTGCACGAGAAGGCGGGAATAGCGCAACCGCATATTTTGCTTGGATGGGCAGCATTGGCTCGTCGGTTGCACGCGCGCTTTTTGTCGAGACCAGTGTTTAGCGAGCCGCCGTATTCATCCAGATGTGTTCTAATTATCTTGCCGCTCGATACCCGACCCTAAAGGGCGTTTGATTTCGAAGGACTTTCGAACTGAAGATGCGTTTGTGATCGACATTCACTGCCACATTCTCCCCGAAGTTGACGATGGACCAAAGTCATGGGATGACGCCATCGAAATGTGCCGCATGGCGGCTGCGGATGGCATTACGCATACGGTGGCTACGCCTCACGCCAACCATCGCTACGCTTATGATCGGCAATGTCTCCTGGACCTTCTCGGCCAGCTGCAGGGAAAAATCGCTCCTCTGAAATTGCAACTGGGTCTGGGTTGCGACTTTCACCTTTCCTTTGAAAATCTGGAACGCGTGCTTGAGCAGCCGCATACCTACACAATCAGCGAAACCAACTATCTGCTGGTGGAACTCAGCGATTACAGCCTACCAACGCGGCTTTCCGAATGTTTCGCGCGCCTCGGAGACCGCGGGCTGACTCCGATCCTGACCCATCCAGAAAGAAACCCGATCCTGCAGCAAACGCCGCAGCGCGTCCTGGAGTGGGCAGAGCAGGGTTGCCTGATTCAGGTGACTGGCTCGGCGCTGACGGGCTTTTGGGGAGAACGCCCGGAGAGCGTTGCGCGCTGGCTGCTCGACCGAAGCGCTGTGCACATCCTCGCTTCCGATGCTCACGACACCAATCGTCGTATCCCCAATCTTTCGGTGGCTCGCGCTGCAGCAGAAAAAATCGTGGGCGCTGAATACGCGGGGGCACTGGTCGAGGACAATCCGGGAGCGATTATCAACGGGCAGCAGATTCCTTATTGCCCGCGACCGGTCCTGGATTAGGGGCAACTGGATTGAAAGCACGATCTCTGCGGCTACGCAGCTTTCTCAGGCACGACAGGGATCGGTTGTTCCGTGGCTCCGTCGATCCCGTACTTGCGCAGCACTCTGTATGTGAGGTCTTCAATTTCGGCCAGAACGCCCTGTCGTGGATGCTGCCGTCGCTCCATGATCGTCACTGGGCTCTTCATTGGTGATCCTCCTTCTTGCTTTCCATCACTTGTTAAAGTGGGAAAAATGAGGAGAAAAAGGTCATCAAGAAGCTGGGTTCCGGCGAAAATTTGGATGCGCGAGATCGACTATGGGAGGACCGGCTATCGTTGGGGAACGTTGTTTGCCTGCGGAGATTGTTTATTTCCCGCCTTCGGATCAGCCGATGCTGGCGCGGCGGCTGTCGTCGTTGTCGTTGTCATTGCACTTTCCGGATTGAGCAGATGATCCTGGTTGGGGCCGAGTCCGAGTTTGATCAGCGCGCGAGAGTCGGGAATCGTCTTCGACTGCCATCCCTGATCCGCCTGATAGCGCTGCATCGCGGCCTGCGAGGTGCTATCCCACACACCCGTTGGCTCGCCTTGCAGGTAGTGCTCGCGGATAAGCGCGGTCTGAATTTCGCGCGCGCGCGCCGAATCAATCACCTGCTGCCCGCGTTTTCTCGCGACCTTCTTGCCGCGCGTCTTGCCCTTCGATGATGTGTGAGCTGTACGCTTGGCGGTCGCACCGGCGTGAGGCGCAGGTTGCGTCGATGCACTGGACGCGTTCGCGGTTTTTTTCACCGGAGTCGACGATTCTGTCTGGGCGATGGCTGGTCCGGACAGAGCAAAGCAAAATAGGGCGCAAAGGCCCGCCCGATGCCAATGCCGAATTTGATGAGACCGCTGCATTTGTGAGGCGTCGACCATTCGCGGCTCGATACAATCAAACGAATTGTTCATCGTCAGTGGCGAATCGTCCGGCGCCGGCAAGTTCGCTTTACCCGCGACTGACCACTATAGACTAACAATCGCTCGCGACTAACAACCGCTCCAATAAAAAGCCGGCGAGACCAATCCAGCTTTATCGTCCCCGAAACGGGGACGTTGCGCCAGTCTCGCCGGTTTTTCTATCGGTTACGGAAGTGTACCCGCCAGGAAAACCGTTCCATCCTCAGCCCTTGCGCCCCGCGGACGCACCAGGAGCACCACATCCTGGCCGCTTTTCAGCGACGACTCAATCTTGACGAAATCCTCGGGGTTGTTGATGGGTTGCTTGTTCACTTCCAGGACCACGTCGCCGCGATTCAGACCGAGGTCCTCGGCAAATGATCCTTGCTTAACATCCTGCACCACCACGCCTTTGCCCGCGGCAATGCCCAGCCGATCGGCCAAGTCGGGAGTGATGCTGCGCACCGTCACGCCGAACTTGCTTGCCTTGGGAGTTTCCTCGCTCTCATTCTCGTCTTCTTCACCCAGGCGAGCAGCGAACAACTTCGAGCGATCGGCGATGGTCACCGTCGCTTCTTCCTTTTTACCATTGCGCACAAAGTCGAGTTTTGCCTTGGTGCCAGGCCTGCGGGCAGCGATATCGGCAACCAGATCGTTGCCGCTTTTCACTTCTTTGCCGTCAACTGCGGTGATCGTGTCACCGACCTTCAGGCCCGCCTGCTCCGCCGGACTGCCAGATACGACCGTCGAGACGGTTACGCCGTTCCCATAGATATGGGCCAACGCAGGGTTGGGCTGCGCAGTAAATTCGATGCCGATCGAACCACGCGCTACGCGGTGATCCGGACCGATCAACTGGTTGTAAACCTGAGCCACCGTGTTCGAAGGCATGGCAAAGCCAACGCCCGCGTAAGAACTGGTTTCGGTGAGGATGGCGGTGTTTATGCCAATGACCTCGCCGGCCATATTCACCAGCGGCCCACCGGAATTGCCGGGGTTAATGGCCGCGTCGGTCTGGATGAAAGATTGGAAATCGCGGTTGGGGACGATGTTACGTCCTTTAGCGGAGACGATGCCAGCGGTCACGGTTTCCTGCAATCCAAAGGGACTGCCGATGGCCAGCACCCAATCGCCGACCTCCATGCCGTCGGAGTTGCCCAGCTTGGCCGCAGGCAGGGCATGATCGACGTCGATCTTGATCACCGCCAAATCCGTTTCCTGGTCGGTGCCGATCACTTTGGCGTCGTGGCCCGGAGAAGCTGGGTTCTCATCCTGTAGCTTCACCCGAATGCGGTCTGCCTTCTCGACCACGTGCCGGTTGGTAACAATGTAGCCTTTAGAATCGACAATCACGCCGGAACCGAGCGAGTGTTGGCGGATGGTGCCCGCGTCCGGGCTGCCCTGGCCGCCGAAAAACCGGTCAAAAAAGTCCTCGAATGGAGAGTCTTCGTCGCCGCCATCCTGGTCCTGATCCGGATTAGGACGAAGCGAGCGCCGGTGGTGAGGGCTCTTGATCGTAGACTCGGTATTGATGTTGACTACGCTTGGCTCCAGTTGCTTGGAAATCTGGGAAAAGGCGCTGGAAAGCTGCTGCGGGGAAGGTATAGTCAACGGAGTCGCGTCGGAGGACTTCTGGCCCTCCTTGCCCTTCACTCCCGAGGAAACCACTGTGCCAATCAGAATTCCAACCGCCAGCGTCGCCAGGATCGTAAAAGTGTAGGGCCAACGATTGGCTTTGAAGCGCGCCCAAAATGCGCTTTCGCGCGAATCCATTTCGTACCTCCTGAGACTAACTCATAATTATACCTTCGCCTTGAATACGGAACGACGACTAGCGAACGATTCGAAGTTGGTCAGACTCAATTAGACGCTTAAAGTTGGGTTTGAGTTCATCCCATGATTTTTCATGGCTGCTAGAGTTTCAGCGTCATCAAGGCGAGAAACAATCCCGTGTAGGCGGCAATGACCAGCAAAACCACCAGCGCCCCAAAGCTGAGCACGTTGAAAATTCCCCACGGCTTCTGCACTGCGCCCATAGCCAGCTTCCATAATCCGAAGCTGCTCGCCAGCGCGCAAACCGGCGTCACTACGAAGCCGATCGCCCGTCCATACGCAACCTGAGGAACAACGATCAGAAACATTACCGCCGGAAGAAACGACAACGCTGGGATGATGGCCAACGGAGCTCCGATCAGAAATGCACGTTCGCGCTCTTTACTTGTCCTGGACTTGTCAGGGATCATTTGTAACGGATCGGGGAGTCATGGATGTGACTGATCAGGCCATCAGATCATAGCCTCATTTCACCATCAATTGGGACTATCGGTTTTAGATCACCCGATCACCCCATGGTGAGATGATCGGATTTTACTTAGCCTCATAAACGGTTTTGCCGCCGACTACCGTGCGGAGCACCTTTGTCGCCAGGATTTTCGTCGGAGAAGCGGCGGTGATATCCGTATCGAGAACCACAAGATCGGCCAACATGCCCGGCACCAGTTTGCCTTTTTGTTTTTCCGCAAATTCGGCAAACGCCGATCCACTCGTATAGGCGGCGATGGTCTGTTCGATGGTCAGTTTCTGCCCCGGATAATAGGTCTTTCTTCCATCTTCGCTCATCCGGGTGAGCGCGGCATAGATGCCGCGAAATGGCGTCACTGGTTCAACCGGATAATCTGTGCCAAAAGCCAGCGTCACTCCGTGCCGCAGAAATTCAGCCCAAGCGTAAGAGTGCTCAGCGCGTTTTGGACCTAGACGCGACTCGGCCCAGTTCATGTCGGTGAGCAAATGGCTGGGTTGCATGGAAGCGATCACCTTCAACTCCTTGAAACGCAAAATCTGCTGCGGCGTGGTAACCTGCGCATGCTCAATGCGAAGACGGTAATCACTGCCGCCGTCAACCGCTTTGACCTTGGCCTCTTTGGCCGCCTTCTCGGCCTCGGCGTAGGCGTCGAGCGCCATCTGCACACCTTTGTCGCCAATTGCGTGGGAGCCAATCTGAAAACCGGCCAGCACGCGCTCTTTGGCCATAGCGTTGAGCTTGACCGGATCGTATTGCGGCAGTCCGCTGTTGCCAGGATCGTCGCTGTAGGGTTCCAGCAGCGCCGCGGTCTTCGAGCCAAGGGAACCATCCATGAAGGCCTTCAGCATTCCAGTGCGCAGCATGTTGTCGGACGTGGGATGGGAGTCACGCTTGCGATTCAGTTCTTCGATCGGGTCGTCGAAATTGAGCCACTCGGAGATTCGCGCCGTCAGCTTTCCTTCGCGTTCGAGATCTTCGTAAATCTGAAAATCCTCCCATTGCGAGTAATCCTGCGCGGAGGTAACGCCGTGACTGGCCAGATCGGCCAGCGCCAATTCGATGCCTTGTCGCCTCTTCTCGGGCGTGGGTTTGGGAATCACCGCGAACATTGCTTCTTGCGCCTTCTCGCGCAAAATGCCGTTCGGCGTGCCAGAGTCGTCGCGGTCGATCTTTCCTCCCTCGGGATCGCGAGTGGCGAGGGTGATGCTGGCAAGCTGCAGCGCGAGCGTATTGGCCACGCCAATGTGTCCGTCGACCCGAGATAGGTAGACGGGATGCTTGCCGCTAACCTCATCCAAATCCCAACGCGTAGGTACAACCTTCACCGGCCATAGAGTTTCATCCCAACCTTCGCCGACTACCCATTCGCCGGGTTCGGCAGCGTCGCACTTGGTGCGCAGCCGTTCCCGGAATTCCTCAAGCGATTTGGCGCCGACCTCGTTAACGTTCATTTTCTCCAGGCCAGCGCTGGCCAGATGCATGTGAGCATCGTTGAAGCCCGGCATGACAAAATGGCCGCCGAGATCGATCACCTTCGTCTCGGGTCCCTTGAGCTTCATGATGTCGTCGCGTTCGCCTACCGCCAGGATGCGGTCGCCAACCAGCGCCAGCGCCTCGGCACGCTTGGCTCCGCCGATGGAAGCCGATGCATCGACCACTCCGGTGTAGATGTTGCCGTGAACAAAAATCAGATCCGCCTTTGCCTTTGCAACGCCCGGCGCGGAGACCCCGCTTTGCGCCGATACTGAAACCACGACCAGCAGCAATATCAGAGCGATTCGCGCCATCATTCCCCCACACCCGACAATGTGAGCATTGTAAGCAGAATTCGCTTCAGGCCAATGTCTCGTCCGTTGCAGTCGAACCATTCTTGCAACGTGTGGGCGCCGCCACCGGAACCGCCGCCGCCGATGGCGATGGCCTCCCGGCCCAGCGAAAGCGGAATATTGGCATCAGTCGACGCTCGCTGCACTTGGGCCGTATTGCCCAACTGTGCATCGACGGCGTGAATCACTTTCAGAAGCCGGGCATCGCGCGCCAGTTCTCCAGCCGGACGATTTCCAATCTCAAGCACTTCGCTCTGTACCACCTGCGCTTTGCGCGCTCCATGCTCCGCAGCGCTCCGATTTTCCGCGGCCACGCCTTGATCGAGAGCCAGGCGCAGGGCTCGCTCTAACCGATCGATTTCCGCCATCGACGTGGAACGAAGATCGACCCTCATGCTGGCTGATTCTGGAATCGAATTCACAGAAGTCCCGCCCCGGATTACCCCGACATTCAAGGTGGTTTTCGGCGTGACGGGCACGGCGGTTCGGCTGAAGGCCTCAATCGCGCGGGAGAGCGCAATAATCGGGTTGGGTGCGCCGAAGTCGCTCCAGGAGTGGCCGCCCGGCCCGCGCACAATCACTTCGAAGCGGCGGCTGCCCAGCGCTTCCGCGACCACCGTGTCCGATCCTGCGCCGTCCACAATCACGCTGTAGGCAATTGCATCCCGCCAGCGCGGGGTCGCGAAGACGTGGCGCATGCCGCGCAGATCGCCTTCGCCTTCTTCGCCGACGTTGCCGATGAAAACAAAAGGAAGCGCATGCGCAATGCGAGCGCTTGCCAGCACGCTGGCCACGGCCAGCATCGCCGCAATCCCCGCGCCGTTATCGGAGACTCCCGGACCATACAAGCGGCTGCCTTGCTGTCGGATATTGAGCGGCGTGGCCACCGGAAAGACTGTATCGATGTGCGCGCTGAGCGCAACGAAGCGACTGCCGTAGCCAGGGCGAATCCCGAAGACGTTGCCGACCTCGTCCACCTGCACGTCGGTGAGCCCGAGCTCGCGAAAGCGCTCAGCAAGCCACGCTCCGCGCGCCGCTTCGCCAAACGGAGGAGCGGCCACCTGCGCGGCCTCCATCTGCCACAGCGCGAACTGGGATTCCTGCGAGCGGAACCGATCGAAAGCGGCGCACACCTCAGGGGAGCCAGCCAGCCGCGCCACTTCCTCCTTGACCGGGGGATAGAAGTCGGAAGATGCCACTTGTGGAGTTCGCTCCATCCTTTGCGCCTATCTTATAATGACAAGGCTAACCTGGCGGTCTTCGAGGTTCTATCTTGCATCCATCATCCATCGAGCGCAATTTGTTTGCTGCCAGTCGCGGCCGCCGGGGAACCGGCGCTGCGAACGCCCTGCGCGATGAGAGTTAGCGATGAAAGTTGGTCCGGCAACCGAACCCCGCTGCCGTGGCTACTAAACAACGACGGTACCGCAGAGCCAGCGGGTTGGGTCCATTGCCCGCAGATGACTTGCGCTTCCTTTTTGATAGACTGTCGCTCTGGGATCCTGCCTCGCTCTCCATCCGTCAAGTAAGTAGGAGGTAACTCTGTGAAACCCGCACTCACCCACGAATATTTGCTTCGACCGTTGCCAATTGCCGGCATGATTGTGGCAGTGTTGATCATCGTTGTTATCGCATTTCCACTCTTTGTCAACGCCAACAATTTCCGTCCGGAGATCGAATCAAATCTGACCTCGACTTTAGGAAGGCCGGTACAGGTTGGAAATCTAAGCCTCAGCGTTCTCTCCGGCAGCGTAGAAGCCGATCAGTTCGCGATTGCTGACGACCCTAAATTCAGCAACACGCCATTCATTCAGGCTAAATCGCTCCAGGTGGGCGTGGAATTATTGCCACTGATCTTCGGCAAGCATCTCAATGTCACCGAGCTGCGCATCGATCAGCCGCAAATTACTTTGCTGCACAACCGCGATGGGGTGTGGAATTTTTCCTCACTCGGCGCACAATCGGCCCCGCAGCCGGCAAAGGCGTCGGGAAATATGTCAGCTCCGCCAGGCGTGAGCGTCGCCAAGCTAGAGGTGAGCGACGGAACCGTCACGCTCGGACCCACGACCGGCCAAGGTAAACCGATCGTGTATGACAAGGTCGATGTTTCCATGCGCAATTTCTCTTTTAGCAGCATCTTTCCGGTGACCGTTTCGGCCAGCCTGTCTGGCGGAGGCAGCTTGAAAATTGACGGCACCGCCGGCCCAATCAATGCGACCGATGCCTCGCTCACGCCGATACAAGGAAAGCTAACCATCAACAAACTCGACCTCGCGCAGGCGGCCCTGATAGATCCCCAACTAGGCATCGGCGGCTCAGCCGATTTTAACGGCGTGGTCAACTCGGATGGCCATATCGCAAAAGCGACTGGAACCTTAAAGGCCACTTCGTTGAAGCTTGTGCCCAAAGGCTCGCCTGCTAGCGTGCCTGTTCAGTTGGTCTTCGCCGTGGAACACGATTTGAAGAGTCAATCCGGAAGCTTGACGCAGGGTGATGTGACGATCGGCAAAGCGCTCGCCGAACTAACCGGCGCTTACGGCATGCAGGGAGAAACCATTTCGGCTCACACCAAACTTAGAGGTCAGTCCATGCCAGTGGATGACCTCACAGGCATGCTTCCTGCGTTCGGCGTAACTCTGCCAACGGGTTCGAAGCTCAAGGGCGGAACGCTTTCAGCTCAGATCGATTCCAATGGACCGCTCAACAACCTCGTTTCCACGGGCTGGGTGAAGATGAGCAATACGTCGCTCGACGGCTTCAACCTGGGATCGAAGCTCTCAGCCGTATCGGCACTCGCCGGCAAGCAAACCGGCAGCAACACGACGATTCAGAACCTGAGTTCGGATGTGCGGAACTCGCCGCAGGGAACCTGGCTAGACAAGATAGACGTGGTCGTTCCATCGCTCGGAACAGTCACCGGCGCGGGCACAATCAGCCCCAGCAACGCGCTCGACTTCAAGTTGGTGGCGAATCTGGCAGGAATCGGAGGCGGACTTACGAAGGTCGTTGGCGCGGGTTCGGGCGGCATCCCGATCACGGTCGGAGGGACAACTTCGAATCCGACCTTCACCCCGGATATGAAGGGGATGGCAAGCGGCAAGGTCAAAGGATTAGTCAACGGTGGCAAGAGTGTGGGCAAAATAGGTGGACTCTTGGGGAAGAATAAATCGAACTAATGTTCTTTTCCGCGATGTCTTCAGCCTGCAGGGCCTGCTCTAGCGTATGCCACGCAGGGCAGTCTCAGCGGAACGAGACTCGAGCATGGTCATGCCTTTCAAAATCGTGGCGATGACATTCTCATCACCTACGACGGTGTTGATCATCAGATGATAAAGGGAGCGCGTCGGCCAGTCGGCGTTGAAATAGTGTTTGATGTAGGCAATACGCTCCTTGTCGACGTTTTCCACCAGATCCTCTGCTTCTTCGCGGTTCTTGCCCAAGGCCACCAACCGGCGAATTTTTTCATCATGTGAGGCGTAGGTAAAGACACGGAAAGTATCCTTGCGGTCGCGCAGAAAAAACGGAGAGCCACGACCGACAATCACCGCATTTCCTTCCTTCGCAATCGTGCGCATGATCTCCTCCACCATCGCCATCATACGATCCGTATCAAAAGCGCGGGAATTGGCCATCGGCATACTGCGTTCATAACTGCCGCGCCAGAAAGCTTTCGCTAAGCGATAAAGACGGCCATCGACCCGCTCATCGCATAAAGCCACTGCCGATTCTGTGACCTGCGCGCGTTTGGCAATCTCGCACGTCAGTTGATTGTCCCAGAGCTTCCATCCCAGGCGGCGGGCGAGCTGGCCGGCAATACCGCCGCCGCCGCTGCCAAATTCACGTTCGATCGTTACGATGCGAAACATCGCGACCCCGCTTCGATTATAAAGCGCTCCTGAGCGCGTTTTACCAAGCCACGATAGCTTAGTGAGCGGCCATCGGCCCTCCGGGCTTCGATTTCTTGATAAGAAACACGAAGGGAATCAGACAGAAGATCACCCAACCGAGCAGCCAGAAATTATCAATGTAGGCGAGCATGGTCGCCTGCCGGATCACATTCGCCTGCATCATGGCATAGGCGTGCTGCAGTGCAGTTACGCCGCCGGAACCGGGGCCCGCGCCCGCACCGGAAAAAACATTCGCCATACCCTGTAGCGCCGTCCGAAACTGCGGGTTGGCCGCGGTCAGATTTTCCGTAATCCGCACCTGATGAAACTGCGCCCGGCGCGCCAAACCCGTGGTAACCAGCGAAATTCCTACGCTGCCTCCGATGTTTCTGGCGAGATTCATCAAGCCGGACGCGGCATTGTTTTTGTCCCGAGGCAGAAATGCATAGGCTGCGGTATTGATCGGTACAAACAAAAACGCCAGCCCCGCGGCCTGGAAGACACGCGCCATCATCATGGTGCGGAAATCCACGCTGAGGTCGAATTTCGTCATATTGAACAATGAAAACGAGAGCATCGACAGACCGAACATCAGCAAATAGCGCGGACTGTAGCGCGAAAGCAGAAATCCAACAATTGGCATGGCGACCATGATTGTGAATCCGCCCGGCATGAGCGCCAATCCAGAGCGCTCGGCAGTATAGCCAAGCAGCGTCTGCATGAACAGCGGCAAGAGCAGCGTGCTGCCGAGCAGGGCAAACCCCAGCATGAACATCAGGAAGTTTGCCGTGGCAAAACTGCGTTCGCGAAACAGATGCAGGTCGATAATCGGGTCTTTGTGGTGCCACTCCCAGAAGACAACAAAGATCAGCGAAGCGGCCGAAATCACGCTCAGCGATAGGATGAAGTGCGATCCGAACCAGTCGTCGCGTTGCCCCTTATCCAGGACCACTTGCAGCGTTCCTAAGCCGAGCGCGACGAACCCGAGGCCGGTATAGTCAATGTGGGTTTCGTTCAGTTTGCGGCGCTTGAAATAAGGAGGATCCTGAATCAGCCGCGATGTTAGCAGCAGCGAAAGTATGCCAACCGGGATATTGATGAAGAAAATCCAGCGCCAGGTGAAAGTGTCGGTGATATAACCGCCGAGTGTGGGGCCGATAGCGGGCGCCATCACCACCGCGATGCCATAGACTGCGAACGCCATGCCACGCTTGGCGGGAGGAAACGTATCGGCGAGTATGGCTTGTTCGCTGGGCTGCAAGCCGCCGCCGCCCGCACCCTGAAGGACACGGAAAAAAATGAGCGTTCCCAGGTTGGGCGCCAGTCCGCACAGAAACGAACTGACGGTAAAAAGCGCGACACACCCCATGTAGAAATGCTTGCGTCCCACGATCGAAGACAACCATCCGCTCAGCGGAAGCACAATCGCGTTGGACACCAGATACGACGTCAGCACCCACGTGCTTTCGTCCGTACCCGCGGAAAGACTTCCGGCGATATGCGGGAGGGACACGTTGGCAATACTGGTATCGAGCACCTCCATGAAAGTGGCCAGCGTCACGGTGAGAGCGATGATCCATGGATTCACCGCCGGCCGCCATTCCGCGGCTTCGTTCATCGTGATGGCAGCGGCACCCATTGTTTGCTTTCAACCTCCGCTTCGAGTTGCGACCTGCGAGCAGACAACGAATCGGTTGCTCGAAGCCCGTGCTCGAAGCTCGCAGCTATTTAATCCACACCTTTGGTTCGACCGACATTCCCGGCCGAAGCTCGTGGCCTTTGTCTTCCCCCGGTTCGAAGTCGATCTTCACCGGAATGCGCTGCACCACTTTGACGTAGTTTCCAGTCGCATTTTCGGGAGGTAGCAGGCTGAAACGTTCTCCGCTTGCGCCCGCGATCGAATCGACATGTCCCTTGTAGGTTTTGCCCGTTGCATCCACTTCAATCTCAGCCGACTGGCCCGGCCGGATGTTCCTGAGTTGCGTCTCCTTGAAGTTTGCCGTGACCCAGAGGTCACCGACATCGAGTGGGATGATCTTC
>JASHOU010000008.1 GCA_030038475.1 Terriglobales bacterium
CATCCGTCGGAATCGTCATACATGATGATTACGGCGGTGCTGTTCCAGTTCGGCTGAGCTTCGAGGAAGTTGATGGTGCTCACGACGAAGTCCTGCTCGTCGATCGGGTCGGAATAGCCGGGGTGCGCATCCTGAAAGCCAGGCGCCTTCAGGAAGCTTACGGCTGGCTGTTGGCCGGCGAGAACCGCAGTCTGGAAATCCTGAACGTCATAGGAGTGGTTGGCGCATCCGGCCGTGCCCCAAGCCTCACCGCACGGCCGCGCGTGCGTCAGGTTGGCGACCGTAGGCCAATACGAGGTCAGTGAGTGGTGCGCGATGTAATCGGTCTCAGTCTCTCCCGTGATATTGGACTTGGTGCTGCGCGCACAACCGGTCGTTCCGTTCGAATTGACAATCGACAGATTGAACCCGCCCATGAACGCTCCCCAAGTGACGCCGGCATTGTTCAACAGGTCGCCGATGGTCAAGCTGCCCATTTGCGCCTGGTTGCGGTTCGGGTTCGAGCAAACGTCGCCCACCGGATCGGGATCGTCGATGTTGGTTAACCCGCCGTTTCCATCCGGTACAAAGTCGCCGGTTCCGTTCAGGTAGGCCACGACGCCGTTGGTTTGTCCCGCAAACATGTTCATCACACCGACCGAAGACGGGCCGAAGGTGGAACCGTGGGAATTGTCGCTCAGGGCGAAATATTGAGCGTAGTTCCACATACCGGTCACGGTATTACCGTCGAAGTAACCCATAACCAGGCCGTTCGTATTGTTGATTCCACCACCTGACGGCGGCGGTCCGGCGGTGCCTGTGTAGAGTGGAAACAGATCCATCAAACCCGAGTCAAATGCCTGTTGCTCGGGCATATAGTCATGGTTTTGATCGGCGGTAGCGGCTTGGTCGTAGGTCAGCCGGTAGGGATTGGTGGCTCCAGTGCCATTGGCAGGATTCAGATTGGGGTTGTCGGTGAGCAGCGCGTTCGACAATCCATTCACTGTCGGCGTGTTTGCTTTTGCCGTGAACTTGAACGAGCCTGGCGGATTCAGAGCATTGGGGTAGGTTCCGAAGTAGTGATCGAAGCTCACGTTCTCGTTGAAGATCACAACGATATACTGAATAGGAGTCGCGGTTTGCGCCGGCGTGTGCCGGACTGCCGGTTTTACCGCCGCTTTGGCGGACGAGGCAAACGCGGGACTAACGGTCGGTCCCAAGGCAATGGTCATCGTCAGTAACGACGCCATCACCCGCCTGAAGTGGGCAAAGGGTTGCTGCTGTTCAAACATGCGGAGTTCTCCGTTTCCTGGAATTGCCCGGTACAGGGATAGGTCCTGCCCGCGGCGAGAAGGATGCGAAGAACATTAGGTGGGATATGTTTCGCTAGGATGACTAGGATATTAAAGGAATGTTAAATCGAAACTTGAAGTCTGGGCCTAGGCGGCGGCCACTTTAGCTGTGCGCAGGCGGCGGTAGAGGCGCAGGTAGTCGTCGACCATGCGGCGTGCGGTAAAGCACTCACGGGCGCGATTGTAAGCGCGGGTTCCGTAGTGGCGAGCCAGGTCGCGGTCGTTATCCAGGTGGCTGAGGACCTCACTGAGGCTCTCGGCGTTGTTGCGCTCGAAGTACAATGCGGCGTCGCCCCAGAGTTCGCGATAGACCTCGGTATCGTTCGCTACCAGCGCACAGCGCGAAAACGCGGCTTCAATTGAGGCCAGCCCGGTCGGCTCATACTGGGAGGTTGCGGCAAAAATCTTCGACTTGCTGTAGAGCGTGCGCAGCTGCGACTCGGTTTGCGCTCCTTTGACGGAAATCTCGCACTGGTCCGTCGAAACGCGCACATCGGCGCGGATGGGCAGCGGGGGTGCCGGAATGGGATTATCTGCACCCACAATGCACACCGGAAAACCATGCGTGTGCTGCGTGAGCAGCGCTACTTGTTTTCCCGTATCCCAAAGGCGGCCGATGGCGAGTACGGACTCTTCCTTGGTGACGAAGGGATTGAAATAGATTGGATTGCGTCCCGGCGGAATGACATAACCATCGAAATCGTCGCCATAGGCACCGCGCAGCATCAACTCCATCCAGTGCGAAGCCGAAACTACCACCTCGGCTCGACGCAGACTCGATACCATGGTCGCGCGATACCAGGAGAGCCACTCCGAGGCCGCCGGTTCCTGGCCGTGGATGCTCAACCACCAGGTGATGACATCGCCGTGCGCGACCACTACGCGCGGCGTAGCGACGGGCAGGGCGCCGAAACTGAGCTGGTTCAGATGGAGGAAATCGGGTCGCGTATCGCGCACGAGTGCACACAGATAATCCTGTGCCGCCTCAAAATCCTGTTCGCCTTCCTGCATCCAGTCGAGACGAAAGGCGCTGGGATAGTATTCGAGGCCGTGCAGACCCTCCATCCATGCGGTCTGATGGGGAAGAGGGATTTCGCCGAAACTGACGAGCGTGACCTGCGCGCCGTGCGTGACCAGGCCGGCGACGAGTTCGCGCGCGTAAGTCCACACGCCACTGAACGTGTCTGCCGTTACCAGTACCCGCACAGAACCCTCCGGCCATCGAGGACTGGGAGAGCCCTCGGGCCTGACTGGGACTAGTTTAGAGTCGAGTCGCGCCCCGTGCAAAGCGATTTTTGCAGTTGGGGCGGTTTTTGTTGTTGCGGCGACGTTGGGTCGCTGGCACGAGTGAGTCAGGGCTTTTGCGAACGATGAACGATAGACGCGCCAGCGGCCAACAGCGATTAACAGAAAGCCTCCGCGGCGTGCAGAGGCTTTTAAGGATAACGGGACTTCGGTTTTAGTCCACCTGCAACAGAACTTGAGTTTGGTGCGAAGCCGAGGTTCCGGCCGAGCCGGTGATGGTGATGGTATAAGTTCCCGCCTGAGTGCCGGTGCCGCTGGTAACGCTGGTGCTGGACGATCCGCAGCTGGGCAAAAGCATAATCAGGCCCGCAACCAGGCAGAGAAGACCTGCCAGCCACCAGCGGCGCTTGCGGCCAGCGGCGAGACCAAATCCGGCGAGGCTTAGACCGCCGATGGGAAGCCAGCTGGCATAAAACCACGGGCGATGACGCAGGCCGGCAGAATTCACGGGTCGGGCCACGGTGGCGATGCTCAAGGTGGTGGTACCACAAGCGGTTCCGGCAAGGGTGACGGTGGTGGGATTGAAGGTGGGAGTGGTTGCCGTCACCATGGACGGCGCCGTGGTTTGAGTCGGAGTGATGGTTGCGTTGTAGCCGTAGCTGGTCTCAGGACAAAAAGAGACCTGGATGACTGCCGTATCGCCCGCGGAAACAATGGGTGTGACGACTACCGGTGGGGGGATTTCGAAATCGACGACGTTCGCGGTGGGTTGCGTTACGGAACCTGTGACGGCACCGGCATTGGCGCTCGCAGTACCGGCAACACCGGGGATTTGAAAATCGAGGACGGGAATCGCGGGCGTCATGTTGATTTCAACGGAGGCAGTAGAATTCACAGCCAGATAAGGAATCGAGCAGGAGACGGTCGAGCCTTGCACAGGGTTACAGCCTCCGGTGCCTTGGGTGACGCTCGCCGTGGGAGTTGTTGTCAAACCGGTGGTAGGCAATCCCACGCCGTTGAAAGCGACGAGGTTCGCGTTGTCGGGACCGTTGTTGGTGACATTGAAGGTGAAGGTGATCTGAGTTCCGGCGGCGACCGGGTTAGGAGATGGACTGGTGTTGGGGTAGGTCACAGCGAGTTGGCTGGAGGAGCCTACCTTGCTTACGAAGGCATTCTGGGGGCCGTCGGCGGTATTCAAATTCGATTGTAAGGCAGTTGAAGTAATGGGGAATGAGTTGCAAGGCGCGGCACACTGTGGGGATTGAGTTGTTCCGGCGACGTAGGTGGCGCCGAAGACGTCGATGGCGACTCCGGAACCCTGATCTAGCTCACTGCCGCCCAAGTAGGAAGAGAAGTCACCGGGAGGAGCGCTGCCGTTGCTATATGTGCCCGACAAGGTGGTTGAAATCAGGGCGACGAATGCGTCTCCTTCGCCGCCGTATTCCGAGGGCACTCCGTTGAGATTGGCGGTTATGGGGAACGATGGCGGCGGCGAGAAGGTAGAGCCCACGACGTGAACCGCGCTTTGCGAGTCCACTTTGATATCCTGAATGCTGTCAGGGCCGGTGCCGCCCAGATAGGTAAAGTAAGTCAGCGGATAGACCGATCCGGTGCCGATGGGGCCGACCTTGACGATGTATCCGTTGGAGGCCCCCACTCCGTTGTTGACGGTCTGGAAACCGGTTGGACAGCCGTTGCATTGCCATTGCGTCGAACTGGTTTTGCCGACGACATAGGCATTAGTGGAGGAGTCGACGGCGACAGCGTAAGAATAATCATCACTTTCGGCGCCCAGATACGTGGAGTAAACCGGGTCGGAGCCAGACTCGTTGGGATCGATCTTGGCGATGAAAGCGTCTGTCGCCGAGGTATTGTTGGTGCAGTTGGTGGTCTGGCTGGCCTGATTGAGACAGGTCTGCTGGGCGGCGAAAAGGGGGAACGGCGCTTCGGTGCCGTTGGCCACACCCAGTTGGTTGGTGGCGCCGGTGAAATACATATTGACGTTGGCCGAAGTGGGATCGACGGCGATGCCACCTCCGATGGCAATGTCGGTGCTGCCGAAGTTCCCTCCGCCGAAGAAGGTTGAATAGAGCATGCTCTGGCCACCGCTGCCGGAGGTGTAAATCTTGCTAGCGAAGAACTGAGGATTACCCGGAGCGTTCGCCGCGATTGGAGCGTTCGACTGGATCTGGTAGCCGTTGGCGTTGGCAGGGAAGCCGTTGCTCACCGGGTTGGTCGAGGTGGTGACGCCGGTAAGATAGGCGTTGCAGGCAGCAACACCGGATTGCGTGAGGCAGGAGCTGTCGATGGCCATTCCGGTGACGGTATCGACGCCATTGCCAGCGAGATAGGTGGAATAGGTGAGACTGTAGTCGAAGTTGAGGCCGAGGGTAATGGCGCTGAGGAATCCGTGAGTGCCGGGGAAATCGCCGGCCACGTCAGCTGCGGTTTGAAATGCATTGGAAGTGGTTGGGAAGTTGGGAGAGTTCGTCGTACCGGCGACGTAGATATTGAAACTGGAGTCGACGGCGATGCCAGCGAGGCTGTCGGTGCCGGATCCACCCAGGTAGGTGGCGTATAAGAGCATTGGCTGATTGGGCTCAGGTGTGGGATTGATCTCCGCGATAAAAAGGTTCTGGACGCCGTTCAGTTGGCCTTGCAGCGGGCTATGCCCGTTAACCGGGTTGGGAAAAAAGTATGCTGAGGTGGTCGAGCCGGCGAGGTAGATATTGTCGGCGGCATCGATGGCGACTTTCACCAGACTCTCGCCGCCAGCGCCGAGGTAGGTGGAATAAGTGAGAACCGGATCGATGACAAGCTCACGGCTGTGGTCGTAATCTCCGATGGCGAAACCGATCTTGTTGTCGGCGAGCTGGCGGAAACTTCCGGCGACGGTTTGCTCGGCGTTGGTTGTGGCATCGCCTGGCTTTGCGGGTTGATAGACGCGAGGCGCGTGGAAGCGGACGTCACCGTTTGGCGTGGAGAGCACGAGGTCGCCGGAATCGACGCGGACGGTAGCGCCGTTGAAGCTCAGCGCGATCTGGTGGGGATCGGCGCCGGGAGCGACGTGGAAGTCGTATTCGAATTGTCCTTGATTGCCGTAGTAAACGAGATTGACGCCGGGATAAACCGACTGGTACTCGACGCGGGCAAACTGCGGAATGCCGGTACGCCATTTGGAACGGTCATTGCCGAGGAAGTAATTGCTTTTTCCACCCAGAGGCGACGAGCCGGAAACGTGAGCCGAGGTGTTTGCGCCCTCCAACTTCATGCGAATCGCCGAGGCCGTGATCTTCGGGAGGGCGGTGGCGGTGCGAGTGCTTGGAACGGGCCGCTGCAGTTCGAGCACAGCTTCGTCGGCGGTGAGAAACATGCCGTAGCCGGCGCCGCGGGCAATGAACTTGACCTGCGGGTCGGTCTGACCCTGATTAGGCTCGAAGAACATGGGGAGCGAGAGCAATTTTGAAGAAAGCGATCGTTGTGCGTCGGCACTTTGAGAGCCGGGTGTTTGATTGGCGATCTGATGGGCAGTCAGTTGGCCAGAGTCGGGTCTGTTGGCTTTAGCGGCGCCGACGCCCGTGCCAAAGTAGAAAACCGTGCCAGCGACAGCGAACACGGCAACGGCTAGAAGCGCGGCCGCCGTCATATTACCTGATTGTTTGGCTGACTTGCTTTGGGTGATGCCACACCTCTGCTCTGGCGCCGAACGTTTTGCCGCCGAACATTGCACAGAATTTCTCACCGAACCTCCCTCAGACACCGGGTAATTCCGATTCACGAAGCTCCTCCGATTCCCCAATTCGTAGGGTGCGAACAAGAGTGGCATACAAACAGCGCTGCCCGCCCAAGGCCCTTAGGAAGCGGATGCGTAGCTGCCACCAGAATACTGGGATTGAATCAATCAAATACTTTTACATCCAACAGATACGCTGTCAAGCGGGACAGACAACTGGGGGCCGGATAGTGAGAAGCGGAGAGGGATGGAAATGGTTGCAAGGAAAGCAGGAAGGCAGTTGTCAGGTCTTAAGGTCTTAGGAAAATCAGGGCGGCATGAGTCCGTAAGACAGTGCTGTTTTCCTTAGACGCGGGACGTAGGACTTAAGACCTGGCTTCTGGTTTTTCCTGAGACCTGAGACCTGGTTTTTTCAATTCGTCGATTTCGCGCTTGAGGCGAGCGTAGCGGGAGACGATGGTTCCGATGTAGGCGATGTGGATGATCCAGGTGGCGGCGTAGGCGGCGAAGAGGTAGGGATTTCCTTTCATCGCAATTTTCCTCGCGGATCGCGCAACGCTTCCATGGCATGAGCGTGATCGACGTCGCGCTGCAACCGCTCGAGGCGATAGCGCGACCAGCAAACGAGAAAGGCAAAACAGGAAAAAGCCAGCCAGTTGATGAGCAGGACGTGCAACATGCGCGGGTCGATGGAACCGCCTCCGCCCATGACCGGCTGCGGATGCTGGGTGCGGAAAAACCAGATCGAGAAATAGACGAACGGAACACAGAGCGCGCCAAGAACGGCAAGGGCGGCGGCGAGGGTGGGAGTTTGTCCGCTGGAGGAAAAGCGGCGCAGAAAAAGATAGCTGACGTAGATGAGCCAGAGAACGAGCGTGGAGGTAAGGCGCATATCCCAGGTCCACCAGATACCCCAGACCGGGCGCGCCCAAATGGGGCCGGTGATGAGCACGACGGTGCAGAAAACGACGCCGACTTCGGCGCACACCAGCGCGACGATGTCGGCCGTGGGATTGCGCTTGATGAGGTAATAGACCGAAGCTCCGAAATTGATGAAGAAGAGAATGAAAGCCGTCCAGGCCGAGGGCACGTGGTAATAAAAGATGCGCTGCACGTCGCCCATGGTACGCTCGGTGGGTGCGGTGACGAGCGCCGCGTGGAGCGCGTAGCCCAGCAGCAGCAGCGTAAGGAGAGCGAAGATGAAGAACAATTTGCTCATCAGGTTTCAAAGTTTCAAGGTTTCAAAGCATTCTGTGCACCGGCACGTTGAAACCTTGAACCTTGCCTTTATTCCGCATTCAACACTGTCTCGAAGATCAGCAGGCACACCGTAGTAAACACCAGATCATAAGTTGAAAGCAATACGATCCAGAAGCGGGCGCTCGATTCGCCGGAGAGGATCGCGGTGGTGGCTTGCACCATGGCGAGCAGCGCGGGGATTGAAATTGGAAACAGCAGCAGCGGCAGCATGATTTCGCGGCTGCGCGTGCGAAGGCACATGGCAGCGAAAAAAGTTCCGTTGACCACGAGCGCCCAAGTGCCGAACATCGCGAGGGGCAGCAGTTGCCATGCCGGGCCGAGGGCGCGCAGGCGGTAAAAGGCGATGAACAGCGGTGTCATGAGCGCTTCAAGCACGATGACAAAAATGAAATTGCCGAGCACCTTAGCCAGAAACAGGGAGTTTGCCGGGGCTGGCGAGACGCGGTAGGCGTCGAGCACCTGGTTGCGCAGCTCGCGCGCCCAAGTTTGATTGAGGGCGACGACGGCGGCGAACAGGAACGCGACCCAAATGAGGCCGCCGGCGATCTGGCGCGATTCTTCGGCGGTGGGATCGAAGGAGAAACTGAAAACAACCACAACCAGCAGAGAGAAAAACAGCATGGAGTTGATGGCGTCTTTCGAGCGCCATTCCAGCCGCAGATCTTTGAGCAGTGTTGCGCGAGTGATGCCAGTGGGCGGGGTCATAACGGTTTATTGGCCCACAAGCGGATGTAGATGAGCAGGATCGCTGTAAACCACGCGATGCCAAGGTACAGAATAGCCAACCATTGATTTTGGCCGCGACGAAGCAAAGTCCACAATCGATGGGACCCTAACGCAAGAAGCGTCAGCGCTATTGCAGCAGCCGCGATAACAGCCCTCGGATCGCGAAACCATAGGACTGCGGCCCAGCTGAGAATAGACATTATTGTCAGTGCAGCACCCTTCATCGGAGGTTTCGCTTGGGCCGAGAAAAGAGCGTGGTGCTTTGCGAGTTCGGAGCGAATCACCTCAAACCCTCTAACGTCATTGGGAACTGCAATTTTCCTGCGGGGCTCAACACTATAGATAACCAGCCACCTCATTTCATCGGTTAGAGCGCTTATTTCGGAGAAGGCGATCCTTACGTCAGGAAATCCTTCCCTCCGGCGGACGATACCATTGTGGTCCAGTACAAAGACCATCTCTCGCTCGGCGAGGCGAAGGCCCTCGCGGAAAGCCAGAATAGTGGCACCGGCGACCGCCCCGAGCATAGCTAGCACCGCCAGATAACGAAGGTCTGAGTCAGCGGCCAGTAGGCCCAAGAAGCGCAACGCGAAGATTAATACAGTTATCGCGATCAGCAATAGGACGGTTCCCCACGACAGCAGCCGGATCCTCATTTCGTGCCTCTTGGTCGAAGCGTCGGTCTCAATCCTGTATTCTGGCATCAGTTTTCCTAACCCAGGCGACATCTCCCCATTAAGTTCCGCCCCGCTTTTCCCTTAACCTTCCGCCGAAATCTCTAATCGTTTTAGGTCTCGCGTGCGCTCAATAATTTTGCCGTATTCCATCCAGATGAACTCGTCGGCGGCCCCTTCGAGCAAGGAGGCCTGGTGAGTGACGATGAGAACCGTTTTTCCCTGATCGCGGGTGCGCGCCAGCAGGCGCACCATTTCGGTGGTGGAATGAACATCGACATTGGAGAAGGGTTCATCGAGCAACAGAATTTGGGGATCGTGCAGCAAGGCCCGTGCCAAAGACATTCGTTGTTTCATGCCTTGCGAATATTGACCGACGGGACGCGTGAGGGCGGGGTCGAGACCGACGGCGAGAATGACCTGGGCGCAACGCGTGCGGTTGGCGATTCCGTAGAGGCGGGCAAAGTATTCGAGATTCTCCATTCCGCTCATCTCGTCATAGAGCAGAGATGGATGCGCCATGTAGCCGACATGCTGGCAGATGTCACGAAACTTGCTTGCGCCGAGAATCGATAGGCTGCCGCTCGAAGGCTGGTTGAGTCCGGCAAAAGTGCGAAGCAGAGTGGTCTTGCCAGCTCCGTTATCGCCGAGAATGGCGTAGAGTTTTCCGCTGGCGAATTCGGCGGTGACGCCGCGGAGGGCGGCAAAGCGGCCAAATTGTTTGATCAGGTTTGAAACTGTGATGACGGGGGCAGGTGCGGTTTCAGTCAAAGGGAGTTTCAGTCAAAAGAAAAAAGGTCGTTAGTTCGCAACTCCTAATTCGCCATCGGATTCGATGCGGCGTTCTGGTTCTGAGAGATGCTTTTTGCCGGCGTGGCAGCGGGAGTGGCGCCGGGCTGCTGGGGCGCGTATTTCGAGGCGCACTTCGCCTGCAATTGCTTGGCGTGGAAGACGCCATCGTGTCCGAAACTGCCATCGGCGAGGGCTTGGGAATCGTCCTTAAAGGTATCGGGCGGAGCTTCAGTTCCGGTGTAGGAAACGGGCAGCGTCAGGTCGTTCTCTTTCAGCATGAAGTCGACGCGGGTTCCGGAGCGCTTAATCGAGCCCGGCACCACATTGCCGGCGACGCGCAGACGCTTGGAGTAGGCGTCGTTGCCCATGGCGTTCAGTTCCTTGATGGTGACGTAATAGCTCTTGCTATCCTGTACGCCGGTATAGGCGAGATAGCCGAGAGAGAGCAGAATCAGCACCGTGACCGAACCGAATTTCAGATATTTGCCAGTTTCGCTGGACATGATTTCGCTGGACATGGAACACCCCACGAGCCCATAAAAACTGTACGCGCTGACTGAGTGCGGGTCAAGATGGTCAAACACCTTGGTGCGGATAGCCCAAGTCATCGTCAGTTGCCCCAACGGCAGTCGGCTGCCGTGGTGGGCCCCCGGCGACAGGCGCGGACCTGAGGCGCGGTGTGCATTTACAATGGCTCATCGGCGTGAGGCGAAATACAGAAGCGAGATTCTATGATCCATCCCTGGCACGACGTTACCCCGGGCAGCAAGTTGCCGCATGAGTTCAACACGGTGATCGAGATTCCCTTTGGCTCGAGCGTGAAATACGAGTTGGACAAGGCCAGCGGACTGATCAAACTGGACCGCGTTTTGTATTCAGCGGTGTATTATCCGGCAAATTATGGATTCATTCCGCAGACGCTGGCCGAAGACGATGACCCGCTCGATGTGCTGGTGTTGTGCCAGGAAGGCGTGGTGCCGCTCACCATCATTCATGCGCGAGCGATCGGGCTGATGACGATGATCGACTCTGGCAAGAAGGATCACAAGATTATTGCCATTGCGACGGAAGATCCGGAGTTCAATGCCTACCGCGAAGCGAATGAAATGCCGCCGCACCGGTTGCTGATGCTGCGGCGTTTTTTTCAGGACTATAAACAATTGGAAGGCAAGTCGGTGGAGGTGGAGGAAATTCAGCCGGCCAGAGACGCTCATCCGATCATCGAAGATGCTTTACGGCGGTACAGCGAGCAGCGGCGCAAGGGATTCAAGGGTGCCGCGGGCTAGGGTTGAGCCAGATTCAGCGCCATCTTGAGCGCAACCATTTGGCAGAAAAACCCCTATTTTTGAGAAACATACAGAACATGATAAGAAGCGCAATTGCTGTCATGAATTTTTAATAATAAAGTCTATAGAATTACTTGACATTATGGGGAGACTATTTTATAGTTCCAACATTCCCTCCTGGTTCGTACCACTATTCGCCTGGTGGTACGAACCGCTTTTTGCCCAACTTGCGGAAACGCGGCAAGACGCTTGCTCGGGATGACAATCAAACTGCGCCGCTCTCTAAGTTCCTTTTTCCCGTTCGAAGGGTTTTTGCATGTAGCGGCGGGCTTCATCGAGCGCGCCCTGGGTGTTGTCGTTGGTCTGAAGGGCCTGCCGATATTCGTTGACGGCGCGCTCACGCTGGCCGGTCTGGTCGAAGATTTTGCCCAGCTGCAGATGGCTCCAAACCTCGGTCCAGCGCGGTTCGCCATCGCCATTGAGCGACTCGCGGTAGGCATTGGCCGAGGCCTGATAATTCTTCTGCAGGAAAAACACCTCGGCGATCCGATAGTGGGCAAGCGAGCTGTTCTTGTTGGCTTCGAGCGCTTTGTTGAATTCCGCGAGAGCGCCGGCGAGGTCGCCCTGCTGGGTCAATCCCTGACCGCGAACGATGGAGGCGCGCAGCTTGATATCTTTGGAATTGGTGAGGACGCGGTTTTCGGGATCGATGGAGATGCGCCGGGGGCGGCCGAAAGTTTCGACCGAAAACGGAGAATCGGTGCCCACCACTTCGATGCGCTTGTTCTCGGTTCTGCCATCGGTGTCGATTTTCACATCTACCGGCATGCGGAACAGATCGAGGTCCTGAGAGATGGCGCCAACGATGCGAAAGCCTTTGTTATTTCCCAGCCGGTAGATCGTGTACTTGGCCTTGAACTCGGGAGCGCTGGTCGAATCCATCCACTGGGAGTAGAACCAGGTAAGTTTCTCGCCGGAGTCCTTTTCGGTGAGCTCGCGGAAATCGTCGGTGCTGGCGGATTTGCCCGCGTATTCAGTGGCGAAGTCGCGCATGATTTTCAGATAATCCTTTTCGCCGACCACCCAGCGCAGCATGTGCAGGATCATTGCGCCCTTATCGGTCACGAGCGACTGAAATTCGGGAGAGAAATAGTCGAGCTTGTCGGAACTGGATAGCGGCACGCTGTCATAGGCGAGCGCGCCCACCGACATATCTTTGACCATCTCCTCGAGTCCAGCTTCGCCGGCTGCGGTCTCCACGTAGCGCGCCTCGGAGTAGCGCGCGAAGCCGTCGCTGATCCACCAGTCGTCTTTCGAGGCTGGGCTGACCGAGACTCCCCACCATTGATGGGCAATTGTGTTGGCCAGAAGGCGGTAATTGACTCTTTCCGTGATCGCCCGGTTCGAGAGGGCGGCGATTTCAGGAGCCCAAGCCGAGGGCACCGTTTCATCCGGGATTTGCACGACCTTCAGCGTGGTCGAGGGGGCAACCCCATACTGGGTTACGAAATAGGTGTACGCCTTGACGGCGGTCGACAAATATTCCGCCCCCAAATCTTTTTTAGCGGGTTTGAAGAATACGTGCAGGTCAAGACCGGCTTCGTCGCTCTTGAATTCCTCGAAGCTGCCGGCGACGATCGTGCCTGGGAAACTCGGCTTGCTCCAGGTGAAGGTGAAAGTCTTGGAGTTCGCTAGCTCGTCTGTCTTCTTGCCCTTAACCGCTCCGCCGCCGAGCGTGGAAGATTCCTTGCCGCTGCCAATCACGACCATGTAGGCGGGCACGGTCACGCTGATGGTGGACGTGAATCGGTTGACACCATATCCCGCGACAGGAAACCACAGTCCTGAGTAGAGCAGATAGCTGGTGTCGGGACCGATGTAAGCGAGCTTCAATCCCTGCACCGGGCTGTCGTCGGCGGTTTCAAGCGTGCCTTCGTATTCGAAGTTGAAGGTAGTGCTGGTGTCTTTCGGAAGGTCACTATTGAGGGCGAAGCGGACGGTCGACTCCTCAGTGTTTCGCTCGGGATTGAGCGGCTTGCCGTTCGCGTCGGTGAGCTTGGTGATGCGCAGCGCGTTGTTCAACTGAAACGAAGCGACGCTGAGGTCTTCGAGCGCCGTAACCTTGACCGCGGCGCGGGCCGTGAGTTTGTGAGTCTGCGGGAGAAGTTCGACGTTGATCTGATAGTCATCGACGCGCAGTCGCGTTTTCTCGGCAGCTTGGGCTGCGCGATTTGCTGCAAGGCATAGAAAAAAGACGACGAGCAAACCGAGCGCCCGGCGCGCTGGTCGAGAGTGGCAGAGCTTCACGCTGAGTCTCCTGGCGGGACTATGAATTCTATGATGTTAATTCTCCCGCAAAAGGATGCTGGGTGCCAAGGGCGAGACAGAAAAGACGATGGAAAAAATGAGTTCTGCTCCGGCAAAAGTTCTGCACATGCGACCGCGATAATCATGGGTTTCAATCTGGGAATACCACTTCCACCTCGTTAAGAATCAAGATTCCCAAAATCGGCATAGAAAAGGCGCAGGGTTTGCACTGTGCTGAGGCGGCACATCTCGAATCGCCCACCACCACCCAGCTAGCGGTTTGTTATTTCCCCCGGCGAACGGACTCCTGGCGAACGGCCTTCGCGATTATCAGGCCCGAAGGAGAGTTTGTTTGCAGAGGCTTTGTTTATCGAAACTTTGTTTGCAGAGCAACCGGCTGATTGTTCGCTTCTTGCTCTCGATATTTGTCTTCGTTCTTTCAGCTTGGGTTGCTCCAGTCTTAGTCCTGGCGCAAAACCCGTTGCCCGGTGAGATGCTCGACTCGGCGCGCCCGGAAATCAACTCGGCGGCCGTTTCTACGGCCGCCGTGGCTCTGTCTCGTCCACTGCCGGATTCGCCGACGCCGCAAAAAGCCAAAGTCATCGATAAGAAATTCGTGGCGGTCATGGGAGTGTTGGGAGGAGCCGAAAGCTTGCGCTTTACCACGCACAAGCTGGTGCTCGACCATGAGTTCGCCGCGGGCGTTCCGTGGGTGACGAGTGTGCCGGCGGACCGGCATCTGGTGGTCAAGTATGGTGGCATATATGCGGCAGAGTTTCTGTTGGTTTACGAATTGAAGAAGCCGCACTCGTGGTTGCCCGGCGAAAAAGTGATTCGAAAAATCTGGTGGGCATATCCCGCGGCGATGGCGCCGATTCATATCAAGAACGGCATACGCAGCATACGAACACAGGCTCCGTCGTGTTCGGTGGCGGAGTGCGAAGGGCAGTAGGTTCGCTTCAGGACAGTGATTGGATGCTGGCGATTGCTTCAGCCGGGCGGTCGTTTTGCCCGTCGATCGCCCCTCCGGGGGAAACGTCTTACCGTTCGATCGTTTCATCGAGTGATCAATCCGAGAATAATCTCTGCCGCGACTTCGGCTGGGTGAGCGCCAGCGCGCGCGAGCGTGAGTCGTCCCTTCACCGCGCCCAATTCCTCAATCATCCGCGAGCGCGCTTCGCCATCGGGGATGATCTTGTTCATTTCCGCGACAATCTTCTCTGCCGTGAAGTTGTTTTGCACCAACTCGGGGACGATTTCCTGTCCAGCGATCAGATTGACCATGGCGAAGTGAGGAACCTTAACGCGTGGTTTGCCGAGCGTATAGGTCAGCGGAGATACGCGGTACACCATGACAAACGGTGTGCCCATGAGCGCCGCTTCGACGGTTGCCGTGCCGCTGGCGACGATGGCGGCGCGCGAGTGGTAGAGCGCAGGCAGGGCTTCGGGGACGAGGTGGATATTTGGTCGAGGATCGGAAGATGCGAACCGCGTCTCTATCGAGATGAGCTTCTCGAAGAATGAAGCGTCAAGCGTGGGCGCGACGGGCAGAAGGAATTCGTAATCGTCGAATGCACGGCCTTTTTCCAGATTATTTTTCTCTTTACGATTTTTCTCTTGACCAGATACTTCTTGAGAAGGCGCGTGCAGTCGCTCGGCTGCTTCGAGAATTGTCGCCAGGTTCATGCGAACTTCTTTGCGGCGGCTGCCGGGCATCAGCGTGATCCAAGGCTTGGCGGCGTCGAGTTTGTGCTCGGCAGCGTAGGCTTCGCGGGTAATTGCGGGATTGGGCAAATCGGCCAAGGGGTGTCCGACGAAGGTCGCGTCCACTCCGCGATCGCGATAGAAGCGTTCTTCGAAGGGAAAAATCACCACGGCCTTGTCGACATACTTGTGCAGAAGTTTGACGCGTCCCTGACGCCAAGCCCAGAACTGCGGGCAGACGTAATAAACAACCGGAATGCGGCGTTTGCGCATCTGACGGGCCACGCGCCAGTTGAAGGCCGGAGAGTCGATGACGACGGCCAGGTCGGGCTTGCGCTGGTCGACCGCGCGAATCAGCTTTTGGAAGAGTCCGTAGATCTTCGGAAGATGGCTGACGATTTCGGTGATGCCGACGACGGCCAGGTTTTTGGCGTCGACGATCAGCTCGCATCCCGCGGCATTCATACGTTCGCCGCCAGCGCCGAAGAAATTGAGGGACGGATCGCGGCGGCGAAGAGCTTCGATCAGCTGCGCGCCATACATGTCACCGGAAGCTTCGCCAGCAGAAACCAGGATTCGCACGCTGCAATTGTATCCAACGAAACATATCGAGCGGGGCCGTGTTTAGGTGGAACAGTTGATCCAGTCTCTCTGCCAATTCTGGCGGAAAGGAAGAACCTTATGAAGATCTGCCTCAGGCTTTTGTCCCCTCTCAGCGTTGGACTCATCGTTGGGCTCATGGCCACGGCCGCGCACGCCCAGTACGGAACCACTCCTATCAAACACGTTGTCGTGATCTTTCAGGAGAACCGCACGCCCGATAATCTGTTTCAGGGATTGTGCACCGCGAACGGCGGCGTGCCGGGATGCAGCGCGACAGGCGCTGGAGGAACCTACGAGATTGCATCGACCTATGTGAATGCCGATGGCCAAACCGTGCCACTAACTCCGGTCGGACTGGCCACCAACTTTGATCTGGACCACAGCCACGGCGGACCGAAGCTCAATGGAACCATCAGCGGGTGGAATTTTGAATTTGCCAATCAGGGAATTAGTGAGAAGCCCGCTGCCAATGTTCCGTCTCTGTGTGGAGCGAATGTCTTCGGCTGCACCGTTCCGGCTGACAACTATTCTCAGTTCATGTATGTGTATAACACGCCGGTAACCAACAGCAATGGCGGCAAAGGTGGGCTTCTCGACCCCTATATCACGTTAGCGACGACTTATGGATGGGCTAACCGAATGTTTCAGACCAACCAGGGCCCAAGTTATCCGGCGCATCAGTTTATTTTTGGCGCAACTTCGGCGCCCACTGCGGCCGACGATGCGGCTGGCGTCTTTGTTTCCGAGAATGCTCCTGAGGCAAATTATGGCTGCGGTTCGGGAAACTCGGTGCAACTGATCCGGCCGAACGGCGACGCGCATCCACCTTTTGGCACGGAAACGCCCGGCGACGAAACGGCACAATGCTTCACGCGCAACGCCATGGACTACCTGTTTAGCCAGCCCAGCCCGCAGATCACCTGGACGTACTATGCTCAAGGGCAGAGCAGTCTGTGGGTAGCGCCGAACTCGCTCTCGAACATCTGCATACCCGAGTCTGGCGTGTGCACGGGACCGGATTGGACCAAGGGCGAGTCCAATGGTTATATCAATACTGAGCCTCCCAATGTGTTGAGCGACATCGCCAACTGCGCTTTGTCGCAGGTCAGTTGGATAACACCAGCCGGAGAATATTCGGACCATCCGATCAACAGCGGGCAAGGGCCTTCGTGGGTAGCGGCAATCGTCAATGCGATTGGAACGAATACAAACTGCGACGACGGCACTGGCTACTGGAAGGACACCGCGATCTTCATCACGTGGGACGATTGGGGAGGATGGTATGACCATGTGAAGCCCATTTTCCAGAGCGGCGCGAACCAGGACGACTATCAACTCGGTTTTCGGGTGCCGTTGGTAGTGGTTTCGGCGTACTCGGCGAAAGTTGGGTACATCAGCAATTTGGAATACGATTTTGGCAGCATCCTGAAGGCGATCGAGGGGATTTTTGGGCTGGGCAATCTGGGGTTTGCCGATGCGCGAGCGGCCAACGATCTGCACGACTTCTTCAACTTTAAACAGACAGCGACCAAATACACGACCATTCCAGCTCCGTTGACGGGAAGTTTCTTTATCGAGAATGAGGAGGTGGAGAAGGATCCGCCGGACAGCGACTAGGTGGTGGTTGATCGGAGTCGTGCCGGCAAATCAGCGCCTTCAAATTACAAGCCATCTCATAAAGTGAGGTGAAGGAGAAGTCCGCTGTTCCCTCAGGGGCTAACCCCTGTCTTTGTTAGCTCTCTACGGCACGGCTGAAGCCATGCCCTTCCCAAAACCAGTTTGTGAGATAGCTTGGAGTCGTTTTCAGACTGATAGTTGTCAGGCTAGTCGTCGGCGCTGACGGTGGGATGCGCGGACGCAGGCGTAGGCTCGATACCGATCTCCTGATCTTTGTATTGCAGTTGATAGAGCTTGTAGTAAATGCCGCGCTCGGCCAGGAGCTGCTGGTGGGTTCCCATTTCGCGAACCTGGCCTTTGTGCATGACGATAATCTTATCGGCGCGCTGGATGGTGGAGAGGCGATGCGCGATGATGAGCGCGGTGCGGCCCTCGACCATGCGGTTGAGCGCATCGCGCACGCGAAATTCGGTTTCGGTATCGACGCTCGAAGTTGCTTCATCGAGAATCAGAATTCTGGGATTGTGGGCCAGCGCGCGGGCAAAACTAATCAGCTGTTTCTGTCCGGTCGAGAGCGTCGATCCGCGTTCGCGCACTTCTTCCTGGAAGCCTCCGGGCAGGGTGCGGATGAAGTCGGCGAGGTTCACGTCTTCGGCGGCTTGCTCTACGTCTTCATCCTGAATCCGCGTGGTGCCGAGGCGAATGTTGCCGGCGACGGTGCCGCTGAAGAGAAATGGATCCTGCAGGACGACGCCGAAACGGCTGCGCAATTCGTCGAGATTCATCTCTTTGATATCGACGCCGTCAATGCGGATCGATCCGCGCTGCACATCGTAAAAGCGCATGAGGAGCGAAATCAGCGTAGTTTTGCCGGCCCCGGTGTGGCCGACGACGGCGATGGTTTGACCGGGTTCGAGGGTGAAATTCACGTCGCGCAGCACCCAGTCGGGCTGCGTGTCTTGTGGGGTGCTTTGCGCCGTCCCGGGCGAGCCAAGCCCCGCTGCCGCACCACCGGTCGACGCTGAAACGTTGTACGCAAACCACACATGGTCGAACTCGATTCGGCCTGGGCCTTGCGGATGCTTGGTAGCTGCGGGAGATGTCACTTCAACCTTGGTGTCGAGTAATTTGAATACGCGCTCACCCGCTGCCATGGCGGATTGCAGAATGTTGTATTTTTCGCTCAGATCCTGAATGGGACGGAAAAAGCGTTGCGCGTATTGCATGAAGGCGACAAGCACACCGATGGTTGCGATGCTGCGAATCACGTCCATCCCGCCGAACCAGATAATGCTGGCGATGGCAACGGCGGACAGAATTTCGACCACGGGGTAATAAATGGCGTAGGCGAGAATCGCGTCTTTGAATGCCTCCATGTGGGAGGCGTTGATGTCGGAGAATTTGTTGAATGCGCGCTTCTCACGGTTGAAAAGCTGCAAGACCAACATGCCGGAAACGGATTCCTGGAGATAAGCGTTGATGCGGGCGATGGCGGTGCGGATGCGGCGGTAGGAATCGCGCACCTTGTCGCGAAAAATCTTGGTGGCGTAGACGATGACGGGAAGCACGGCGAAGGTAATGAGGGCCAGCTTCCAGTTCATCTTCATCATGATGGCGATAATGCCGGCGAGGACGAAGACGTCTTCAAAAATCGAAACCACGCCGGCGGTGAACATTTCGTTGAGCGCATCGACGTCGGTGGTTACGCGGGTTACCAGCCGGCCCACCGGGTTCTTGTCGAAAAAGGCGACGTGCATCTGCTGCAGATGGCGGAAAATCTGGCGGCGCAAGTCGAACATTACCTTTTGCCCGGTCCACTGCATCAGGTAGGTCTGAACGAACTCCAATGCGAAAGTGAAGACTAGAATCCCGATGTACATCCCGCCAATTTCCGCGATGCCGGTGAGTGGGCGCTGGCTCAGCCGATCGCCAATCCAACTGTGCGAATTCGGCGCTTTGGCCAGGTATTTATCGATGGCGATCTTGGTGAGGTAGGGTCCGAGGACATCGAGACCAGATTTCAGAATGATGGCCGCGAGCGCGACGGCCACGTGCCATTTGTAGGGCCGCAGGTAGGTGAGCAGCCGACGCATCAAGCGGCCGTCGTACGCTTTGCCTAATACTTCTTCTTCCTGATTGGAGGCCATCGTTTTGGCGCGACCGTTTTTTTTGCCTTTGGCGCCGAGAGACCGGCTTAACGCAGGGATCTCTTCAGTAAGATTATCCCAAAAGCGCCACTCCCAGTAGATGGCCTACTGGCACGAAAGAAGGAGAAATCGTTATCAGGCTGCTTCGAGATCAGGCTGCCTCGAGGCCTGGTTCCGACGAGGGATCAGCGCGCTTGGGCGGCTTCAATGGATGGTGCTTGCCGCACTTGGGGCACGCCGTGACTTTGGCATTGTGGTCGGCCATGTCTTGCAGGAAATCGGAAAGCGCCTCATTACAGTCAGAGCATAGAGGGTCATTGTTCTCAATGCCCTCGTTCTCGACATCAGTGCTTTGAACGTGTAGGTTGCTCCGAACGTTGGGGTCGCTCACTCTGTTCTCTAGGTATTGGATGCCAAAGTAGGCAGAAAGGTCGTGTCTGCTAACTGCCACTGCGTCTAGCAGATTGCGAGGACGATTAGCCTCGGGAATCAATTGGTTGGGCGAATCAGTTGACCGGATGCGAGGACAAGGTGCCGTCGTTGGTGAGTTTGCATTCGGGGTTCGCGGCGCATTCTGGGCAAACAACCTTGGCGTTCTGATCGGCCATTTGATGTAGGAAGGTGGAAAATGTCTTGCCGCATCTGTTGCACAAGAGTTCAATCGAGTCGTTGCTTGGATCTGTGTTCGTATGGCTTGTCATAACATTCGCTCCGATCACTGTAACAATTATATGCGCCTGGTGCGCGTTTCTCAGTAGCTCCGATGATGTTTCCTGGTAAAGCGTCGCATAAAATAAATAATGGAATGCCAGTCGGCCTTTACATCTCCGTTCCTTTCTGCCGGACTAAATGCAGTTACTGCAACTTTGCTTCCGACGTATTCACGAAGCCGGCGTATGAAAAATACGTTCAACGCCTGATCGACGACGTCTCTGGTTCGCGGCAACTTGCTTTGGAATTGGGATGCGAGTTCGATGACGCGGCCGACTCCATCTACCTCGGCGGGGGCACACCGTCGATTCTCGATTCGACCCAGCTATTGCGTATCTTCGTCGCGCTGCGCCAGCAGTTTGCGGTTGCGCGCGACGCCGAGATCACCGTCGAATGCGCTCCGGGAACCATAACGCCCGCGCTCATCGCAACCTTGCTGCAATGTGGCGTGAACAGGGTGAGCCTGGGCGTGCAGTCGTTTGTCGATCGGGAAGCGCAGTCGGTGGGACGGTTGCACAAGCGCGAGACCGTTCTTGAAGAAATCAGGCAGCTGCGCGAAGCGGGCCTCGTTAACATCAATATCGATTTGATTGCAGGTTTGCCGCATCAGACGACGGGAAGTTGGGCATACTTAGTGTCGGAGACGATTGCGACGGGAGTTCCTCACGCCAGCGTTTATATGCTTGAGGTGGATGAAGATTCTCGCCTGGGCAGGGAACTGATGGCCGGAGGCGCGCGCTACCACGCTCACTTTGTTCCGGATGAGGATCGGATTGCAGATTTCTATCAACTGGCCTGCGAGATGCTGGACGCGGCGGGAATCGGTCAATACGAGATTTCGAATTTTGCCCGTAGCGGGGCGCAGTCGCGGCACAACCTGAAGTATTGGACACGTCAGCCGTATATCGGATTCGGTGTGGATGCGCACTCGATGGTCTTCAGCGAGAGGCAAGGAAAGCACGGTCGTCAAGCTCTTCGCTTCGCGACACCCGATTCGCTCGACGCTTACATGACTCGTGTGCCGCCTACGGTGACGGAGGTTTCGGCGCGGGCTGCTATTGAAGAAAGCTTCTTCCTTGGCCTGCGTCTTAACCGCGGAGTCGATCTGGAACGGCTTCGCGGAGAATTTGGCGCGGAGATGATTGCGAATTGGGAGCCCGCCATTCGGGAATGCGAAGATGAACAACTGCTCGTGCGCCAGGGTGGTAACTTGCGCCTGACCGGGCGCGGGCGTTTGTTGTCGAATGAGGTGTTCGCCCGGTTTCTTACCGAGGCAACAGAAATAACAACAGTGGGAACCGGCCACGGGAATCCCCGTTAGTTGACCGATAAGTGCCGTAAGGCGTTGGTCGCTTATCCGGTTCCCACCATTTCAGACATCTCGGGGAAGGCAACTTGCCAGATGCAGGGCTGCGAGGGGAGGGATTGAATGCCTGCCTCGCCCGCTTCCGCCCAGGCAATCCGGAATTGCGCCCGCTGTGGACCGTGCT
>JASHOU010000102.1 GCA_030038475.1 Terriglobales bacterium
CACCGAGCAATATCCGCTGGAGCGGCCGCAGGTTGCCGAGCGTTACCGGGGCGCGCCCCGGCTGAACGTCAATCCCGATACGGAAGAGAGCCTATGCATCTCCTGCGATCTGTGCGCGCTGGCTTGCCCGGAAAACCTGATCGTGGTGACCAGCGAGCGCAATGAAAAGACCCGCCGCAAAGAGCTGATCAATTTTACCTACGATTTGAGCCGCTGCATGTTCTGCGGCCTGTGCGAAGACGCGTGCCCCACGGATGCGCTCGAACTCACGCAGGATTTCGAACTGGCGAGCTACTCCCGCGAAGGCATGATCTGGGATCGGCACGCGCTTGAGACCGGTCCGCAGCCCACGGTTTACCGGAAGTAGCTGTCCCGCCACGATTTTTCCCTCCTACGTCCATCCAGACATGCCCGAATGGAAGTCCCGAATCTGTTCTCTTGCGAGAACGCCGGTTGTCTTTAGGGTGTCAAGGCAGTTGGGGTGGGGCCGATTTTATCTCCGTGTAGAGATTCTGTAAGGGTGCCTGGAACGCGAGGGCATCGGCCGCTGATTGGAATGCGTGCCGGGCGAAGGTTTGCTCGTGTGCGCACGGAATCGTCTGTTTTCTGAACATTTAATTGAACCGTTTGTCGGTTGAATCTCCAGCGGCAGGGATGGGCTGAGATTTGGGATGGCTGCGGCACTGCTTTCAAGTTCAGGTTGCCTGCCGGTCGTCAAGATGAGAAGGGGGGAGCCCGGGCGTGAAACGATTGCCTCAGGTCCTTCTCGTGGATGACAACCCGGCCGATGTCGAACTTGCGCGGGAGGCGTTGGCCGGGGGCAGGCATCACAGCTGCATCAGCGATGTGGCGGATGGGGAGCAAGCGATGGCGTTCTTGCAGCGAGCTGGGCCGTATGCGAATGCGGTGCGTCCCGATCTGGTGATTCTCGATCTGAATTTGCCGAAGAAAGACGGTCGAGCGGTACTGGAGGGAGCCAAAAGCGACAAGAATTTGCACACCATACCGATCGTCGTCTTCAGCACCTCGCGTTCGATGTTGGATATCGCGCGCAGCTATGAGCTGGGCGCCAACTGCTACGTCAGCAAACCGGGAAATCTGGACGAGTATTTCGTGACGTTGCGTTCGATTGAAGAATTCTGGTTCGGCTCAGCAAGCCTGCCACGGGAGGAAGAGTAAGAATAATGGAAAGCCAGCCTGCACAAACGGAAAGCCAGCCAGCCCATGTTTTGCTGATAGAAGACAATCCCGGGGACGCCGATTTAGTCCGTCTGCGCCTGGTGGAAAGCAAATCCGATGTGCACGTGAATTGCGTGCCCCGGCTCTCCGATGCTCTGGCCTGCCTGGATGCGGAAACGCCAGCGCTGGTACTGCTCGATCTGAACCTTCCCGACAGCCACGGGGCAGAAACTTTTCGCCGCATCATGCGCAAGGCTCCGAACGTGCCGGTGGTGATTCTTTCCGGCCAGGACGATGAGGCGCTGGCAATCAAGGCAGTTCATCTGGGTGTTCAGGATTACCTGGTGAAGAGCGACATCACCGGCAAGCAACTGGAGCGCGCGCTGCGTTACGCGGTGGAACGGCAGTCGCTGCTGCGCTCGCTTGAAATCAGCCGCCAGCAGCAGATTGAATTCAAGAACCAGTTTCTGTCGCATGTTTCCCACGAACTGCGCACGCCGTTGACCTGCATCCACCAATACGTCACGCTGATGCTGGATGGTTTGGCCGGTCCGGTCGCGCCGCAGCAAAACGATCACCTGAAGACGATCCTGAAGAGCGTGAATCAGCTGCACGCCATGATTCGCGACCTGCTCGAAGCCACGCGCGCCGACAGCGGCAAGCTGCGCATCGAACAGCGCTGCATCGATATCGGTGAACTGATCCGGCAGGCGATCGCCATGATGCGGCCAACGGCGGTGGAAAAGCAGGTTCGCCTGGAGACTACGCTCGATGCCTCAATCCCGCTTGTCTATGCGGACCCGGACCGCACGCTCGAAGTTCTGATCAACCTGATCGACAACGGAATCAAATTTACTCCCGCCAACGGATCGGTGATGGTGAAGTCGTCGATGGTGGAGACCGACCCGACTTCGGTTTATTTGTCGGTGAGCGATACCGGCCGCGGCATTCCACGAGAATCGCTGCCCCTGGTTTTTGAACGGCTTTATCAAGATCCGGATGCGGTTGACGGCAATCGTGCCGGGCTCGGGCTGGGACTTTACATTGCGAAAGAAATCGTGACCCTGCACGGTGGAAGGATGTGGGTTGCGAGTGAACCCGGCAGCGGCAGCACGTTTTCCTTCACGTTGCCGCTTTATTCTCTGGCCAAACTGCTGCTGCCGGTGATCACGCATAAGGGACGGCTGCGCGATTCGCTGGTATTGGTGCGGGTGGAACTGACTCCGTTGTCGCAGTCTCTGCGTGGAAGCTGGCGGGAGACATGCCAGCAGTGCCTGGAACTACTGCGCTTGTGCATCTACGTGGATAAGGATCTGGTTCTTCCGCGCATGGGGACGAGCGGCCCGGTGGAAACGTTTTTTGTGGTCGCCTCCACCGATATGGAAAAGGTCAAGATCATGATGGACCGCATTCGGTCACAGATCGGCGCGCTGCCCAAGCTGAAAACCAGCGGCACCATGCGGGTGACAGCCGAGGTGATTCCCGGTCCGCCCGCGGTCGACCCGAGAACTTTGGAGCAACAGGTTTGGGGAATCGCCGATTACATCACCGGGACGATTCAGCAGGATCTCGGAAACAAACAAAACTTCAGCGAAAAGGAGAACCACAAAAATGCGCACTGATGGTCCAAACGAGGGAATGCCTACGAATCGAGCCAAGATCATGGTCGTGGACGACGATCCCGATCTGCGGCAGGCGCTGAGCTTGCGTCTGCGGGCCAACAACTTCGATACAGTGAATGTTTGCGATGGTTACTCCGCGATCGCGATGGCGCAGAAAGAACACCCCCACCTGATCATTCTCGATCTCGGGCTGCCCGCGGGGGACGGCTACGCGGTGCTGAAAAACCTGCAACAATATCCGGCGCTTTCGGTGATTCCGGTGATCGTGCTCACGGCGCGCGATCCCGATGGCAATGAAAAGCGCACACTGGAATCGGGCGCCATCGCCTTTTTCCAGAAGCCGGCTGACAACGAGGAGTTGCTCGGGGTGATTCGCGCCAGCCTGCAAGCAGGATGGGGCTGGGGCAAAGGGTTGCCGTCGTAAGTTCAGGTCTCAGGAAAGGCTGGGTAGCGGCGACTCGGACCAAAACAGATTTTTCCTAAGACCCGAGACCTAAGACCGGGACCTGATCTGCAAAGGAGAACGTTATGTACGTCGACGGCCGCGGGGTGATGACTCGTCCCCGCGAGTACAGCATCCGCCGGCGAGACCCGCGCTAGGTTTCCAGTGTCGCGGTCACGCTGCAACGGTTTTTGCGTTTCGGTCCGTCGGTTACGCGCGGCGTCAGCCTCGATATCAGCATGCATGGAATGTCGGCCCTGGTTTGCGGCGCGCCACGAAAAGGCGAAACGGTGGTGATTGCGGTGCCGTTGACTCATTCTTCGATTGAGATGCTGGCGACGGTCCGCTACAGCAGCGACCGCAAGACCGGATTTGAATTTTATCCGCTATCTTCGGCTGCACAGCTGGGAATCAGGGAGTGGATAGCGGAACTGGAAAAGCCCGAAGAAACGCTGTTCCCCTACGCTTACGATAATGTGGCCAAGATCGCCGGCAATTGAGAAAAAGGACACCTGATTCGGGACTGCCTACTCGGGGAGCAGCGGCAGTCCCTGAATATTCCAGGAAATGTGGTGGATAGCGCCGTTGGTGGCGAGAACGGCCGATTTGCCCTGAGCAAAGGCTAATCCAACCAAGCCCTGGCCCGCGACTTCGAGATTGGCCTTGCCTTGCGGAGTGATCTTCACGATACCGCGTTTGCCGCCGAGCGAGGCCGCAACGTAAATGTTGCCATCGATATCGAGGGCCAACCCCTGCGGACGGCCGAGTCCACGATAGAATACGGAGACGGTTCCGTGCGGATCGATTTTATAAACACAGTCGAAACTGGAGGTGCTGGGACCGGTGACGAACATATCGCCTTGAGGACCGAAGGCGATGTGATAGGCGGAAACGCTGGGCTCGAGAGTCGCGAAGACAAAGATCTGCCGGTCGCGAGCGATCTTGAAAATGGTTCCGCTGCGATCGCCCACGTAGAGATTTTCCGCGGCATCGAAAGCAATGCCGGTCGCGATCCCCATGCCTTGGGCATAAGTCGACATGGTGCCGTTCTGCGCCACTTTGTATACAGCCTCGTCATTCCGCGAGGAAACATACATCTGGCCTTCGCGGTCAAAGGCAATGGCGGTGGCATTCATCATGTCGCTGAGAAACGGCTTTTTCGTGTAGTTTGTGTCGATCTTGAAAATTGATACCGGAACTTTTTGTCCGCGCGGTCCGGAGAAAGTCACGTAAATATTGCCTTCGCGGTCGATGGCGGGATTGGCGACAGGATGAAGTTCGTCGGCAACGGGAACCGCGATCTTGATCGAATGCGGATTGCTGGAGTGGCCATTGGTGCGGACGACGACCGGTCCGGAGGAAGCTCCATCAGGCACGCGAGCGACCAGGAAGTCGTCGGAGCTGATGAGCACCGTGCCTTCGATGTCGCCGAAAAGCACACTCGGACGCCGCAATTCGTGAGGCTGCAGGCCTTTTCCGATAATGCGCACCTGGCCTCCGGGCAAAGCCAAGTCGGGCGTAACGCCTTCGATGTGCGGCTTGCCGTTTACGTTTTTTTTACCAAGAATGCGGTCGGAAATACTCATCAGTTTTTTGGCGGGCTATTTGCTTTAACCCGGCCTATCTTTTTAGAAGATCAAAGTGCAACAGAAGATGCATGACCGCGAGCGCGTAAAGCCCCGCTCCCAGGTCATCTACGACGATTCCCGTACCCTCCGGCAGTTGCTCGAGCCCGCGAATGGGAAACGGCTTCCAGATATCGAATACACGAAAAAGTATAAAGCCCGCGAGAAAGGTTTTCCAAGCTAGCGGGACACCGATGAGCGTGACCAGTTGCCCGGCGACTTCATCAATCACGACGAATCCGGGATCTTTCAAGCCGGAGGCGCGAGCGACCCGCGTGGCGGCGGGGATGCCGATGAGAGTCACAAGCGCGGCGGCGACGATCGTCGCCCAGAGTTGGCGGTCGGCCGGAATGCGCGAAATGGCAATTGCCCACAGGAGAGCGGTCGCGAGCGCAGCCCATGTGCCGGGGCCTGGTTTGAGACGTCCGACGCCGAAGAAGGTTGCAACCAGCGTGGCCCAGAGTGGCGCGGCACCGCTGGCCGACGACTCGGGACGAAAGTTCATCAGTCTCCATCCTCCTCGGCATCATCTTGTCGGATTGCTTCGTCGGCGTCA
>JASHOU010000103.1 GCA_030038475.1 Terriglobales bacterium
TAAGAACCTGGACTTTTCCATTACCAAGAACACCCAAATGACCGAGCGCCTGAATTTGCAACTACGAGGTGAGTTCTTCAACATTCTGAATCACCCCAATTTCGCGCAACCGGATCATGTTCTTACTCCGGGTTATGACCAGAACGGAAACCTGGTATGCGCGCCCAACGGAGCCAACCCCTGCTATGACGGACAAATCACGCAGACCCCTGACGTAGCCCAGACCAATCCTGGCCTTGGCGGAGGCGGGCCGCGTGTCATCCAATTGGCATTGAAGTTGGTCTTCTGATCCCGAGAAACACCTTCATCAGAAAGCTGCTCCGTGCCAGAAGGTCTTTTCTGGGAAAGTCGCCAACGGACACGAAGCTGAAGCTGCCCACCCCCCATACTGTCGGGTTTGCAAGTACTTGAATCTAACAAGTCGCAAGATCCACTGCTCTGCTGCCCACAACAGATGTTTTCGGGCAATAAGTATGGGCCTACCGCTTTCTCGCGTCCATAGCCCACCTCGACACGGCTCTGGAGAGTACGCCTTTAACGAGTCCTTGTTTCGATCTTCCTCGTGGCAGGTGCCGACATATTAAAAATAGCGAAAACTGCTAGAAGATCCGTGCGACGCTGCAATTCTGTCCCCCCGGTGCCACCAACGCCCGCACATCCATCACTGTGCCCTCCGCCGAACCCGAAGAATATTGCCGATGCTACAAAGAATGCATTGGCTTGCGCGTGGATTGATCCGAATCGAACGGACCACATACTCACAGCGCTAAAACTCTTGACGAGTGGGCCGCCCCCTCTCGATCTCAACAAAAAAGTGCTGGAGCAACTGACCAATGGCAGCCCGGCAGAAGAGGACTCCCCCACCAGCGGAAGTTGTTGTATGTGGATCCATTTCCAGAGGTGGCGGCGGATGAGGAATGCCATCCGCATTTCGACTTTATCGAAAATGGCCTGGCAGCGGCCACGACTCTGCCCCGTTACCAGACCATTCGCGAGAAGATTTTGCGCGTCGAGTTTTCCAACATTACGCAAGGCGCGGGATTTGGGGTGTTCAGCTCCCGCTAGGTCACTGCTGCCTGTGATCTCAACCGGGTAGTCGTGTGATTCTGCGCACATCTACTGGTAGGGAATTGTTGTAACTACATAGGCACATTTTTATGAATGCTGCCTTCAAAGACGCCGCCCACCTCTTTCGCCTGGCGGCTGTTTTCGTGGTGGGCGCGTTGGTGTTTGTGGGCGTGCGTGCGGCGCTTGTGCCCAAGAGCTTCGGCCAGTACGGGCACTATCGCGCTAATGCTCTGGCCGACATCGCAGCCCGTCCCGTGAACTTCGCAAGCCACCAAGCTTGTGAAGACTGCCATTCGGACATCGTGGAAAAGAAAAAGAGCGGCAAGCATGTCCACGTCAACTGCGAGGCGTGTCATGGAGCACTGGCGAACCACGTCAATGATCCGGGATCGGTGCAGCCGGCCAAGCTCGACTCGGCTGTGTTGTGCGTCCGCTGTCATGAGGCCAACATCGCCAAACCGCAAGCATTCCCGCAAGTCGTTTCCGCCGAGCACTCCGGCGGGGCGGCCTGCAATACCTGCCACCAGCCGCATAGTCCGGCCATGGACATTGCCGAGACGACGGGAGGGACAAAATGAACATCACCCGACGCCACATGCTGCTTCTGTTGCCGGCCGCGGCTATCGCTTGGAAACACGTTCTTGCCGGAAGCCCAGCCGCATCCCCCAACTACAACATGACCGAGCACTGGTGGGGCATGCTGATCGACCTGCCCAAATGCATTGGTTGCGGGAATTGTGTGCGGGCATGCCAAACCGAAAACGACGTGCCCGATGGATACTTCCGCACCTGGGTAGAACGTTACCACGTGACGGACTATGACATTGAAAACCCGCACGTCGATTCACCCGACGGCGGCAAGAATGGGTTTCTTCCAGGTAAGGAACAGGGAGGTAAGAACTTCTTTGTACCCAAGCTCTGCAACCATTGTGCGGATTCACCATGCACCCAGGTTTGTCCGGTGGGCGCGACGTTCATAAGCCCAGAAGGCGTCGTTTTGGTGGACAAGACATATTGCCTCGGCTGCCGTTACTGCATTCAGGCTTGCCCTTACGGCTGCCGCTTCCTCCACCCGAAGACCCAGACCGCCGAGAAATGCACTCTCTGTTATCACCGGATCACAAAAGGCCTGACCACCGCTTGTTGCGAAGCATGCCCGACCGGCGCGCGCCAGTTGGCGGACTTGAAAAATCCCAACGACCCGATTCATGAATTCCTGAAAACCCATAGCGTGCAAGTGCTTAAACCTGCGATGGCGACTCATGCCAAGGTGTTTTACAACGGACTGGATGGCTCCGTTCGATAGTGTTCTGTCCGGTAAGGAGATTCGGTGATCGCTTATGCCCGGCGTTGAAGGCTTCATGTATCCGAACGAAGTTGAGTTGCAGTGGAGCGTGTTGATCGTGCTGTATCCGTTCATTACCGGACTAGTTGCCGGAGCATTCATTCTGGCTTCGCTGGAGCGCGTTTTTCAGGTGCAGGCGGTGAAACCAACCTATCGGCTAGCCTTGCTGACGGCCTTCGCTTTCCTGCTGGTGGCGCCGCTGCCATTGCAACTACACCTTGGACATCCGGAACGCTCCTATGAAATGTACCTGACACCGCACCGCACCTCCGCGATGGCCATGTTCGGGTTTGTGTATCTGTGGTATCTAATGGCCGTCCTGTTGGTCGAAATCTGGCTCGACTACCGGCGAGACATCGTGATGCTATCGCAATCCACCACCGGTTGGAGACGCCTGATCTATCGTGTGATGGCACTTGGCTCAAAAAATATCAGCAAGAACGCAATGGACATAGATAGCCGAGTGGGCTGGATCATTACGATCATCGGAATACCATCCGCGTTCCTGCTGCACGGATACGTCGGCTTCATCTTTGGTTCCGTCAAAGCGAACCCGTGGTGGTCGTCGCCACTCATGCCGGTCGTGTTTATCTTCTCCGCCATGGTGTCGGGCATTGCCGCGGTGTTGGTGCTCTACATGTTCTTGACATGGTTGCGCAACCAAACCATCGATATACACTGCGTGGACACGGTGGCGACTTACCTGTTTTACACCTTCATTATCGATTTCAGCCTGGAAATGCTCGACCTGGTTCACCGCATCTACGAGGCCGACGAAAGCTTCCGTAGCTTGGATTTCATGGTTCACACCAAGCTCTACATGTCGCATATCGTGGTTCAGATCATTCTAGGCACGGTGACTCCCATTGCGCTTCTGGCATTCACGCAGTTGTTAAAGTTCAGCGAAATGGCACGCAAGCGCATTTACGCGCTAGCTGGATGCCTGGCGCTGATCGGTATTTTTGCTATGCGCTGGAACGTCGTGATCGGAGGTCAGTTGTTTTCCAAGAGTTTTCTGGGTTATACGACGTACAAAATGGGCTTGATCACGCGCGAAGGACTGCTTGTGGCGATTGCATTGACTGTTCTGCCATTGCTTATTTTGTGGGTGCTGGTGAAGCTTCTGCCTCCGTGGGCGGTGAAGAGTTCGGCCTCGCTCCCCGACGCCGCACCTGCGCGTTTAGCTCGTGCATGACGTTCGACCGGTATTCGTTGCCAGCCTCAAAGCAGGGTGAGTTATGAACGATCCCGACGCTTTAGCACGGCTCGCTGCATCTGTGGAGAACCTGGAACGTCGAGTCTCTGCCCTGGAACGTTCTCACGAAACGGCTTCGCACCCCGCCTTGCCCGCTGTTCCGGCCGCTGCCCCGCCTGTCGGCGAGGCGTTCCGGTTTGCCGAAGCTGGGGGAGTGTTCCCGGTGGTGGGCAAGGCCATGCTCGGAATTGCGGGCGCCTACCTGCTTCGGGCCGTGGCCGAGTCGGGTTCGTTTCCAAAGTTGGCAATCGTTGTTCTGGCGCTGGCCTATGCGGGGACGTGGCTAGTCTGGGCCGCGCGAGTTCCGGCTACGGCGCATTTTGCCAGTACCGTCTATGCCACCACTGCAGCCTTGATCTTCGGCCCCATGCTCTGGGAACTGACCCTGCGGTTCGACGTCTTGACCAGCTCCGTGACCGCTTGCATCCTCTTCTTGTTCGTAGTCTGCGCTTACGCTCTTGCCTGGAAGCGCAGTCTGACTCCGATCATTTGGGTGGCCAATGTCGCCGCGGTCATCACCAGTCTCGCCTTGTACATTGCCACCCACGATCTGGTGCCGTTCACTTCGGCCCTCCTCGTCATGGCGCTGGCCAGCGAGGTGGCGGCTGGGCGCAACCACTGGCTCGGACTCCGGCCCCTCATGGCCGCAGCCGCCGATTTTGCCATCTGGAGTCTGCTCTACATTTACTCTCGCCCGGAAGGGATTCCCTCAGAGTACAAGAGCGTTGCTGCGCCATTATTGCTGGCGCTCAGTTGCACTCTGTTTCTGATTTACGGAGCGAGCATAGCTTTCCGCACGATGCAGCTGCGCCAGAAAATCAGAATCTTCGAGATCGGGCAAGCCGTCATTACGTTTCTGCTGGCTGCTCTTAGCATGCTGCGTTTCGGAGCAAGCGCTGGTGTGCCGATATTGGGTGGGTTGTGTTTGCTATTCTCGGCAGCATGTTACGGGGCTGCTTACGCTTATTTCGACCGCTATCACGAAGAACGTAACTACCACGTGTATGCCACTTGGAGTGGAGCTCTTTTACTGGCGGGCAGTGCGCTCTGCTTGCCGCGGTTGCCTCTGGCGTGGTGCTTGAGCGTGGCCGCGATCATGGCGATGTTTTTGGGTGTGCGCGCATCTCGTCTGACATTGGAATTCCACGGCCTCGCCTATCTGGCTGCGGCGGCTTATGTATCCGGCCTTTTGGATTATGCGGGCCGGACTCTGGTGGGGACCTTCCCCGCGATGCGCGGATGGACATCGACTGTCTGGATCGTCGCGGCTGCGGCGGTGGCGTGCTACGCGGTTGGCGGCCGTTGTCGCGCCGAGCGCTGGGACCAGCGGCTGCTGCAAGTGCTTTCTGCAATTCTGGCGGTGGCTGCAATGATCACGTTTCTGGTTTCTGTCCTGGTGTGGCTGGCACTGGGCATGACCGCCGGCGCATCCGAAGTGGCGGTCATCCGCACGCTGATCACGTGTATGGTCGCGCTCGCGCTGGCCTTCAGTGGCTCCCGTTGGCAGCGAAGTGAACTCGTATGGATTGCTTACGGCACCCTGGCTTTGGTCACGGCGAAGCTGCTGTTCGAGGACTTGCAACAGGGGCATCCGGCGTCCACGGCCGTATCGATCTTCCTGTACGCGGTGGTCCTGATTCTCGTTCCTCGAATGGCGCACGTTGCGCGTCGGCCCCGTAGAGAAGTTCCCCCTAAGGCCATGGCGATTAAGGCGGAACAGGGAACTTCCGAAATTGTTAAGGGGTGTTAGTCGGCTTTTGGGGAGTCAGCCGCTCGCGCCAATTCTCACATTGGTACGCTAACCAGTCGGCACCTCCTGAGTTCGAGAGCCGCCAACTCCCGCAGTTCTTTCGGCGCGGGATTTGGGGTGTCACATTCTTGACTCTTCGTCTTTTGGCTAGACATTGCATCCTCCGCATTGAATTTGGATTTCGCTTAACTGACGATTCAAGTCTTGCTATCCGCTGCTCCATTGCCCCCTGTTCCAGAGAGCGTATCAGGACACTCGCGAGGTAGCCGACGCGATGTTGCGACGCTCTGATGAAACCTCACCAAGACATTTCGGTTCCGCACTGTCACCTGGATCTCTTCCCCATTTTTGAGATTCCATGAATTCCCGAGCATCCGGGGAATACGACAACGCGATAACTCCATAGAAATCAGCCAGATAAGTTTGGTTCGCCGTTTGCATTTCTACTCTTCGAGCAGCAACGAAATCAGCAAATCGCAGAAATCATAAGGAGAAAATGTCATGAACAGAATTACCACCGCACTAAAGCTGGCCAGCGCCTTTCTTGCGCTATTCTTGGCCACCATGGTCTTCGCCGATCAACCACCCGACAATGTGCAGGGCAATTGGACGATTTACGCCACCAACGCCGAGACCGGCGAGACGGTCGTTAAGCACGTGCAAATCGCCCAATACGGCAACCGCATCACCGGATATTTCGAAGGTCCCAACCAGTCGGGTCCGATTGAAGGTGAAGTCAACGGACACCATATTCGATTCGACACGGTGACGCGAACCGTTCTTCATTTCAGGGGAGAAGTCTTCGGAGACAGCATGTCCGGAACGTGTGGCGTTAAGGGCAAACATGCGCCGTGGCAAGCAACGCGTCCAGCCACGGCGGCGATCCCAGTTCCGCCAAGCACAGGAGCGGTCTATCAGTCTCAGCCGGTTTTGACTCCTCCCGAAGCGCAGATCCAATATCAGCCGACGACGTATCAGGCTCCGGCGTATCAATCGCAGCCGTCTTATCAGCCGCAGGCGTCGTATCAGTCCCAGGCTCCGGCGTATCAGGCTCAACCGTCATATCAATCGCAGTCGTCATATCAATCTCAGGCGCCGGCTTCGGCAGCGGCTCAGCCTGAAGCGCAGCCAGCGAGTTACTCCACGCAGAACAACTCGGCACCGGCACCCGCTCCGGCACCAGCTCCTCTTTCGGCGGATCAGCTTAATTCACTTGTTGCTCCCATCGCGTTGTATCCCGATGCGCTGGTGGCGCAGGTGCTCGCGGCTTCAACGAATCCGGAGCAAGTCGCCTTCGCCGACGACTGGCTCGCGCAGAACAGAAACCTGACCGGCCAGGCGCTGGCGCAGGCAGTCGATCAGCAGTCGTGGGATCCGAGCGTGAAGGCTTTGACGCAGTTTCCTTCGGTGCTCGACAACATGGCGCACAACCTCTCGTGGACATCGAGCCTTGGACAAGCCTTCGCGAATCAGCAGCCCGATGTGATGGCGGCCGTGCAAGTCATGCGTGCGAAGGCGCAAGCGGCTGGGTCGCTGCAGTCCAATTCGCAGATCACGGTGACCACGCCGTCGGCGAACACAATTGTGATCCAGCCGGCGAATCCGCAGGTGATCTACGTTCCGCAGTACAACCCGACTGTAGTTTACGGCGCGCCCGTCGTCGTGCCGTACTATGTGGCTCCGCCGTTGCCCGTGGCTTCGGTTGGCCTTTACTTTGGAGCTCCGATCACGATTGGAGCTTGGTTTGGTGGCGGCGGCTGGGGCGGAGGTTTCGGCTGGGGCTGGCACGCGTGGGGACTGAACTGGGGATGTTGCGGCGGCGGTGGTTCAACGACCATTGTTTATAACCACACCACCTACATCAACAACCACACCTGGAACAACACGAACTACAACGGCTATCACCCCTGGAATGGTGGCGCGGCCATGAATGGAGGCCGCGGCTACTACGGAAACAACGGCTACTATCACCCCGATCCCGGTTATCACCCCGGCACCGACACGCACTACGGTCCCAATGGCGGTTATCACCCGAATGGATACTTCGGCCCCAACGGCGGCTGGCATCCTGACAAACCCGGCACCGGCCCAAGCAACATGCCGAACGGCGGCAACAACGGCAACCATGGGCTGATCGGCGGAAACGGCGGCGTTCAGCACGCGGATGCCGGCTCCAACGGCAGTCCGGCGATGAATGGCGGCCGCGGTTACTACGGCAACAACGGTGCCTATCATCCCGATCCGGGTTACAAGCCGGGCGAGGACACCCACTATGGCCCGAACGGCGGCTATCACCCGAATGGGTATTACGGCCCCGATGGTGGCTATCACCCCGATAAGAATGCGGGAGCGAACACGCCCAACGGCGGCAATAACGGCAATCACGGACTGATCGGCGGAAACGGCGGCGTGCAGCGCGCAAGCACGTCGGACAACAATGGTCAGAGGTTCGAACAAGGCCGCAACGACAGCCGCTTCGGCGGCGATCAGAATCGCTCGCGGTTCAGCGGAGACGGCGGAGCCAACCGCATGGAAAGCAATCGCGGGCGCGACAGTATGGCGGGACGCCGCTCGCAGCCGCGGATGGCAAGAGAGCACGCACCCGCTGAACGCCACTCCGGCGGAGGCGGCGGACGCCGTCGGTAAAAGGAATCAGCAAATCATGGAAAAATCAAAACACTTAATAAGGAGATTGAAAATGAACTCGAATACGAACAACACGAAAAGCTGGAAGTACATCGGTCTATTTACCGCAGTGGCGATCGTCATCGCGATCGTGGTTGTGCTGCTGGAGACAAGCAAATCGGCTCTCGCCAAAGATACGCAGACGACATTCCAGTCATCGGCCGAGGCCGGCGCTGCGCTGGACCAGGCTGCCAGAAGCGGCAATGAGGCCGCCCTGGCGAAAATCCTGGGCGTTGACACCAAGGCTCTGCTGACGACAGGAAATCAGGAAGCCGACAAGGCTGCCATGAAATCCTTCGCTGCAAAGTACGAGAAGATGAACCGTTGGGTCGACATGACCGACGGCAGCCGCGTGCTTTACATCGGCGCCGACAACTTCGCCTTTCCGGTTCCGCTGGCAAAGAATTCCTCGGGACGCTGGTATTTTGATGCCGTTGCCGGCGCGGAGGAGATTCGGGCGCGCAACATCGGCCGCAATGAACTGTTGACCATCGATGCCTGTGCCGCGCTCGCGGACGCGCAGAAAGTGTATTTCGCCAATACCGGCTACTCGGGTTTCGCGCAGCGCATCGTCAGCACGGCGGGCAAACAGGACGGACTGTATTGGCCGGCGTCGAGCACAGAGGATGCGAGTCCGCTCGCGACCCTGAATGAACTGCCTAAGTCGTCGCTCGCATCTCTTACTCCGGATCGGCCGTTGGCGATCGATGGATACGAAATACGTATCCTGACGGCCCAGGGCGACGACGCTCCCGGCGGCGCCATGAGCTACATCGACAATGGCAAGATGACCGGCGGCTTTGCCATCCTGGCAACACCAGTCAAGTATGCAGAAACCGGCATCATGACTTTCATGACTGGCGCAGATGGAATGGTCTACGAGCGGGATTTGGGTCCCGACACGGCGAAGATCGCGGCATACATCCAGGAATTCAATCCGACGGATGATTGGTCAGCGGTCGAGTAAGAGTGAAGAACCTCGATACCGAAAAAGGAGATGCCTATGAAGATCAAATGGTTGAAATCGGGGTTCTTCGCCCGCAATCGAATTGTAATCGTAATGTGGGCGTTGATTGCGGAAATGGTTGCCTCGCCGCTTGCGGACTCACATCCGCGCACCGGCGCTCTGCTCGGATTCGCGGTGCTGCTGATGGTTCTCACTGGCATCAGCTCTATCGCAAACCGCACAATAGTTTACAGGACGGTGGTTCCGGTCGCCGTAATCTGGACGATTGCCAGAATGATCGAGGCATTCGTGAATCCATATCCTTACATCAGTCTTGCTGCGGTGGTGGGCCTGATGTTCTCGTGTTCTATTCTTTGGGCCATCTTCGACCATTTCCACTCCCAGTTGTGCAATCCACGCTATGCGATTGCCGAAGCGTTCATCAGCTACCTTGTGATCGCGACGGCTTTCTCCCAGCTTTATTCCATCTTGAATCGTCTGGTTGACCATGCGTTCAACCAGACGATTCCCTCAACGCAGGGCGGAACCTTTCTGTACTTCAGCATGGTGACCCTCACCAGCGTAGGCTACGGTGGGATTGTGCCGCTGAATCCCTACGTGCGGATGGTCGCCGCGATGGAGAGCATGTCTGGTATCTTTTTCGTCGCGGTTGTGGTCGCGCGATTGGTATCGAGTTACAGTTCGATGGGGATGAGCGAGCGTCAGTCTTCGGCGCAGGACGCTGGCGATTCGGTGCAAGAATCCAGCTGCGAATGTGGACGCGCCGCAGCTGTTGGTGTATCTCTCTAATCCTGGTCAAGCGGTTCTCAATTCAAGAGCACATGTTGGAGTACAGCTCCAAGCAGACCGGAGAAACTTCCTTCTGGATCTTCCGATAGTCAAGTGTTAAAAAGCAGGCATAGTTCAGCGCGCATCAGGCGCAGTTCGCCACGTCGGATGCTCGCGTTGCGGGGTGACTTCCCGAATATTGGAAGAGTTGGCACTCGTCTCGTACTGGTGGTTTTTAGACGGCCACACTGCCAGGTCTCGCTGAAATTGACTGCGATGACCTCAGGTTCTGTGCCGGCCAATGGGTGACCGGCAAGAGCACAAGGCGAGCGACTCAAAACTAGCTCGTCTAGTTCGTGTAAAAGCGGTGCTTGTCAACCTTGAGAGCGCGAATCTTGGAATCGAGCGTTGAAGGTGGCATGCCGAGCTTGGCTGCCGCGCCAGAGGGACCAGAAACCCGGCCTTTGCATTCCGCCAGCGCCGCCTCGATGAGTTCCTTTTCCTGCGAGATCATCTCTTGCGCCAGCGGACGGCTGGGGCGCAGCGCGGCCGGCAACCAGCTCTCATCTACCGAAAAGTTCTCGGAGTCGCACAGAATCACGGAACGCTCGATCACGTTCTGCAGTTCGCGAATATTGCCCGGCCAGGGATAAGACTGCAGCCGGTCCATGCTCCTTCTTTCGATGCTCCGGATTCGCTTTCCCGTCTTCTGCGCGTAGCGATCGATAAAATATTCGACCAGGAGGCGAATGTCTTCGTTGCGCTCGCGCAGCGCGGGGATTTCCAGCGGAAACACGTTGATGCGATAGTACAGATCGCTGCGGAATGTGCCGGCTTCAATGGCAGCAGGTAAGTCCCGGTGCGTGGCGGCTATCACCCGAACATTGGCGCGAATCGTCTGATTGCTGCCTACGCGCTGAAATTCCTTCTCCTGCAGAACGCGCAAGAGAGCGATCTGAGTCTCGGCGGGGAGCTCTCCGATTTCATCGAGAAACAGCGTGCCTCCCTCGGCCAGCTCGAACCGGCCAATGCGGCGCTGCAGCGCCCCGGTGAAAGCTCCTTTTTCGTGGCCAAACAGTTCGGAGGCAATCAGTTCGCGCGGGATCGCAGCACAGTTCACGCTAACAAACGGGCGGTTCGCGCGATCGGAGTTCTTGTGAATGGCGCGGGCGATCAGCTCCTTGCCGGTACCGGTTTCGCCCGTGATCAGGACAGTGGAATCGGTTCGGGCGACCTTCGTGACGCGCGCTAAGACGGCCTGCAAACGAGGCGAAGTGCCAACGATCTCTTCGAACATCGAGACCGAGGCGATCTCTTCCCGCAGCGCAAGATTCTCGCGCTGGGCTTGCTCTTTGCTCCCTTTGTGGTCCTCAATGTCGATGCGCGTGCCGCACCAGCGGACAATCTCGCCATTTTCATCCCGCAGCGGAACCAACTGGTGAAGAAACCACCGATATTGCCCATTCCGGTTGCGGACACGGGCTTCGGCTTCAACAGAAATCCCATGCGCAATAGCGTCCCGGTACGCACCCAAAAGTGCATCCACGTCTTCAGGATGGATAATTGTCTGAAGACGCTCCGTCGGCGCGACGGCGTCAATTGGTCCCAGGTACTCGCGCGCTGCTCGATTCACAAAAGATAGCGTCGCATCCGGCTCGAGGATAAACATATGCTGAGGAACGGCATCCATGATCTGCTCGATGTGCCGGACATTCATGTACGCGGCCGAATCGGCGCCCATTAGGCCTTTGAGAATCTGGCCGTTCAGAATTGGAGCGACAGGCTGATCGGTGTAAGGGACGCGAAATTCCCGCGTCTGGCCTGCGGGAATCGAAACCGTTTCAACATCTGAAACCATGTGGTCCATAGCAACTCTCCCCGTTCAGTGAGTTTTCGTATCGACGGGAACCACTATGCAGCCGATGCAGGTGGGAGCGCATCTCGCGATAAGCAGTTTTTTTTGTATTGCTGCCGGGGACCTGCGAAGTACCACTTTCGGGTATGAAGGCAAGAAAGGCTTTGAAAGAAAAGAGTGGGAGATTTCCACAGCCGGAGAAGAAGTGGAACAGCCTACGGCCTTGCCACAAGAGGGATAACGATCTTTCGCCGGCCGAAGAAATAGGCGTCGAGGGAAATGGCGCCCGGGCCTAGCGGGGCAATCGCGAGTGCCATTCCGATTGCCTCGAAACTTGTCAAACTCAGGAAGAAAGATGCCCAAGCGGGATGCCAAACGTAAATCGCCGCTCCGGCCAGCGCCGAAACGCCCGCCATTAGCCGAGTCAGGAAGCCGAGAACAAACGAAGCTCCGATTCCAAGCGCGAGCCAAGATAGCAGCCAGATTCCCGGACTGAGGCCGTGTTGGCCCTGTATGCAGCTATACGCTTCACTGACAAGCTTCGCGCCAATCGCAATACGCAAAACAAGCAGGCCAACGCCTGGCAACCCTTGCGGAAATGTCCTGTACCAGCGTTGCAATTTCCCGTCTCCTCAGACACTGCGGTGAAAGCACCGCATGGACAAAACATATACATCCCACGGGCCGTCCGAATCACCCGAACTCTAAATTTTTGAATATTACAAAAGTGGTATTCCGGGATACTCAAAAGCGTCTTGGCTCGCAGCGCTTGACCGGCTGAGCTTGTCCGGGCTTAGAGGTGAATAATGCCCCGTCGGACGGCGATCGTGATCGCCTGGCTGCGATCGTTGGCTCCGAGTTTTGCCATGATGTGTTGGATGTGAACCTTCACAGTTCCTTCGGAGATGAACAGCCGGTCGGCGATATCGCGGTTGCGGTTGCCCTCGGCTACCTGCTGCAGAATCTCGACTTCGCGGGCCGTGAGCCCCTCGTCGCTCAAGTGGTTCGCCAGTAGCGTGGCAATCTCTGGAGGAATCGCCTTTTTGCCGGCATACACCTGGCGGATTGCGCCGAGCACTTCCTTGGGCGGCATGCTTTTGAGCATGTAGCCTTTCGCTCCGCCTTCGAGCGCACGCTGCATCTCCACGTCTCCCTCGGATGATGTGACCATAATGACTCTCGCGTCCGGGGAACCGCTCAAAATCGTGATCATTGCATCAATCCCGCTGATATCGGGGAGTCGCACGTCCATGAGAACCACGTCTGGGTTAAGGTCTCGAAACAGCTTAATTGCCTCATGGCCTGTTGAGCCCTGACCCACAACCCGCATATCGGTCTGATCGTTGATCAGAGCGGCGAGCCCCTCGCGCACGAGAGGATGATCGTCGATGCTGAGAACACGAATTTTTTCCGGTTCGCTCATTCGTGTTGTCCCTTACTTCACTTCGTTTCTTGAGCGCCCTTTCTGCGTCTCGCGGGATACAAGCGCAGCCACTTCCAGAACTGACCCGCGGAGGCATCCTTGTAAGCCAGCGCGCCTGGGACCGAAAGTTCGATCTCCGTTCCGGCGTCGACCCCGCTCAGCACCTCGAGCCTTCCGCCAATCCTTTCTGCCCGCTCGCGCATACCCGCCAGGCCCCAGTGTCCGTCGCGGCCAATCCGCAGTAACTGGGAATCAATCCCGCAACCGTTATCTCGCACCAGGATACGCAGGTTGCGCGACACATAATCTACCTCAACCCCAATCTTCGTGGCTTGAGAATGATGGAATGCGTTGATCACTGCCTCCCGCGCGATGAGGTAAGCCTCATCTCGAACCAGCGGCCGCAGCCCGCGGGGCTGGCCGTCGGTGGTCACGACAAACTCAATGTTCTCAGGCAAAACGAATTCCTTGGGAAGCAGAGAAAGGGCCTGCTCCAGTCCGTCGGAGCTTGTCTGCCGGGAACGGAGAGAGCGGAGTGCATTGCGGCCCTCCTGGCTGACCTGCCGCAGCAAATCGAGACCACGCTCCATGGCAGGCTTCGCCGGCGAGTCTTCCGGCAGGCGATTATTGGCGAGATCGAAGTGGATGGAAGCGCTGTAAATTCCCTGCAAAAGCGTGTCATGCAGGTTTCTTGCGATTCGCTCCCGCACCTCCAGCCGCTCCTCAAAGCGGGCTTGCATAGCCGCAGCCAAGCTACGCAGGCGAAGCAGATAAAGAACAGCGAGAGTTCCCACCGCGGCCACGATGCAGAAAACGCGAAACAACGCTGTTTGATAAAACGCGGGGAGCACGGAAAAGCCAACCTGCGCTCCCGCTTCATTCCATAAGCCGTCATTGTTGCTGGCGATCACATGAAACCGATAATTGCCGGGCGCCAGATCGGTATAGAAGGCCTGGCGGCGATTCTGCGGGTCCTGCCAATCCGAATCGTGCCCATCGAGCTTGTAACGAAAGCGCACTTTCTGGGGGACCGTCAGGCTGAGCGCCGTGTAGTCGATTTCAAGCTCGCGCGTGTGCGATGGGAAACGAAGGTTCTCGCGGGGGATATATTTCTTCCGATCAGCGACGATTTGCTCCACCTGCACCGGCGGCAAAGCCTTGTTTGTATCCAGATGTTCTGGGTCCACTACCTGCAGGATATTTTCGTTTGCAAACCATAACTTCCCATCTGGCGCCCTCGATGCTTCTGGGCGGAAATTGGTCAATCCCGGTTGTGCCCCGTCATAGACATCTAGGGTTCTCAGTTTCAATCGAGCGTCCGGCTGCTGCCACCAACGAGCTATCTCCGGCGCGGAAATCATCACGAGTCCGCATTGTGTATCGAGCCAAAGCGAGCGATTGTTGTCCTGGACAACTGTGTAAATGTCGTCGCAAGCGAGGCCGTTGTGAGTATCCAGAACCTGTTCTCTTCCTTCGTTCCATAGGAAGGCCCCATCCTGTGTCGCTCCCCACACCGAATTGTCGGGTTCAACCAGAAGGTTGCGAATCGCATGATCAGTAGGACGATGCGTAGGCAGAGATTCCAGTTGGCCGTGGCGGAAGCGCGCCAGTATTCCGCTCGACAGACCTAACCAGATACCATCGTTCGCGTCGGCCGCCATCGAGACGACCCGCGGAATTTGCGGAGGAGTGAATTCGTCTGTGACTTTAAGGTCTCGTATCCGGTAAAGAGCTGGTTGTGTGACAGCTGCCCAAATATCGTGGCCGCGATCTTCAATAATCGCCGTTACAATGCCGAGCGGTTTGCCATCGGACTTGTTTACCGGATGAAAGTGGCCACTATTGTAGACGGTCAAGCCGTTGTCGATGCCGACCCATAGGCGGCCCTGGTGATCCTCCAGCAGAGACGTGATCAGTCTGCCCGGCAATCCATTGTGCCTTGCGATTGACAAAAGCTTGCCTTGGCGCAGAACATCCAGTGACTCGAGGTTCCCGATCCAGACAGTACCGTCGTGAGCCGCAAACACGGAATCCGCATCGTCGGAAGTCAGGCCTTCACGAATGGAAAAACTGACCACGGGAGTGTCATGGAAACGATCGATGCCCCGGGAAGTTGCGACCCAGATGTTGCCTTCCCGGTCTTCGTAGAAGCTCTGGACCGAGTCGCTCGATAATCCGTCGGCGCTGCCGAAATGCTCAGCCTTGCCTGCATGAACCTGGTAAACGCCGTTGTTCTCGGTACCGATCCAGAGTTCGTCGTTGTGATCCCGCAAGAGCGCTGTAACAGCCAACCGCGCGCCATTCAATTGCGGCACCGAGTAGTCTTTCCACTCGCCATCGGTGATTTGTTGAAGCCCGAGCCCGCTTCCCGGTTGCGCCATTCCTGCGAGGATCGAGCCATCGCTCCCGCTTGCGATCGCGGTGACACCGCGAAGCAGATCATTTCCCCGAAGAGCTTTGGCCGTAAACGTCTTCACATCGCCTGACGCCCAGCGGCCGACGCCCAGGGAACTGCCGAACCAGAGATTTCCCTGTGCGTCGCCGAAAAGCGGCTGTGCAAAGGGAAACGGAATTCCTTCCGAAGCCCCATGGCAGTGAAGCGCGTCTGCGACGACTTCGCAGAGAGGGCCGTCATCATCATGCACCTGGCTGCGGGTGACCCAAACTTTTCCCTGAGGTCCTTCAACAATTGATTCGATAAACGCTGATTTTCCTTGAATGTTGGTTAACTCAAAATGATTCCACTTCACAAGGCCGCGCGAAGTTCCGATCCAAAGACTTCCGTCCGGCGTACCCAACAAGGAATGGATTCGAGAACTCGGCAGATGCTCAACATTGGGTGGGGTCCAGGGAACAAACTGCACCCCATCGAAGCGCACCAGCCCGGCCTCAGTCCCGATCCACAAGTACCCGTCCGCGGTCTGGGCGATCGCTTGCGGAGTTCCGCTGAAGAAACCATCCGCGATCCGCCAAGCGGTGTGGGCATATTGCGAAATCTGGCGGTTTGGGTCGAGCGCGGGAGATAAGATCGTGAATGAAACCAGACAAGTCAAGACGAACAGACTTTGTGAGCAGCGCCGATTGGCTACTGTCGAAAGACGGAGAGAAATGCGGCGCAATCTCGATCGATGAGAGATCAACCTCGTTTTCTCCGCGCTACTGCACATGTCCAACTCGGTGCTCGGTCAGGATGAGTAGTTAGATAGCTACAGCGTCCCCGATTATAAGCGGCTTCCAAGTTATCAGCCGCGGCATCGCCGGCATTCCATCGCCAGCAGGTTTACGCCCGCGCTTCGATCTTCGCCAACAGCTGACACGGATTCACGAAATCTCGTGAGTTTTCCGGCAGTTCGCGGTTCCTTGCCAGAGGCAAGCGCACAGTTTTCAAGAAATTGCGAGTTGGCACGCCGGTTGCACTTGGTAGCGGCGAGAAAGCAAATTCGAAAGTTACACACAAGAAAGTTACGCCCAGGAATGACGATATGAACAATACAACGCTTCTTGCCCTCATAATTCTTTCTATACTTCCGGCCTCTGCGCAAAGGGCACCGTCTCTGGATTGTTTTACAAAAACCGATACCGCGATTGCATCCTCCCAGGATTATGCTTCTCGCGTAGACGGATTGCTGCGCGATATTCATGCCAGCCTGCAGGATATCTCGGAAAGAGCGGAAGCTGGCCAACTGACTCCCGAGCAGGCTCAGAGATTGAAGCTTGCGGCAACACGCGACATGATCGCCCGCCTGGATACACTTTCAGCCGTCTACGATGTGCGGCTTAATGACGCGCGGATTAATGATACGCGGATTGATAGGAATGCTGCGGTTGACAATAAAACGCAAGTCCCCGAGAGCAATGACTGCGCCTCGGATAAAGTGCAACCCGCACATAACGGCAATGCCACCGTTAGCGTGCAGGAACTCAAGTCAGAAGGCGCCGTCCGTCTTGAAGTCGCACGACGAGGACAGTCCACAGGAGATTCCAATGACAGTGATTGAACATGTGCTCGCGCGGCTGAATGATATCGGAGTAACCGACGTCTTCGGCGTGCCCGGCGACTTTGCCTTTCCCGTGAATGATGCCATTTGCGGCAACTCTAAGATGCAGTGGATTGGATGCTGCAACGAACTCAACGCGGCTTATGCTGCAGACGGATACGCGAGGATCAAAGGCCTCGGTGCAGTCTGTACGACCTATGGAGTCGGGGAACTGAGTGCGCTTGCGGGAATCGCCGGCTCTTACGCAGAGCATCTGCCCATCTTCCACCTCGTCGGCGCGCCAAACATGGCGGTGCAGTCAGCGCGCGCCTTGATGCATCACACGCTTGGGAATGGGGAATATGACCTGTTTCATCGCATGGCGCAGCCAGTCGTTTGCGCCAGCGCCATCCTTACCCCACAGAATGTCGCTTACGAGACAGAACGGCTGATCGCGGAAGCGCTCTATCATCGACGCCCGGTGTACATGGCGTTCCCGGCCGATCTTGCCAATCAGCCCGTTCTGGGCTGTGCCCGGCCCGTTTGCGCGCCACGCAGCGACCCAAACTCGCTCGCAGCTGCGGCCGATGCGATCATTGCAGTGCTCGCCAAAGCCTCCACCGCGTGCATGCTGCCTGGAATCCTTGTTGCCCGTGCTGGACTGCAGTCGAAGCTACTTAGTCTCGTGAATGTGTCCGGACTGCCTTTTGCCACAATGTTCATGGCGAAATCTGTGCTGGATGAGCAGCATCCTTCTTATATCGGAATGTATGACGGCAAGCTGATGAATCATGGCGTGGGCACATTCGTTGAAGGATGCGATTGCGTGCTCGCCATCGGCACACTGTTTACCGATTTCAATACTGGAGCCTTCACGTCCAACATCGACCCGAAGCGGCTGATCAGCATCGTACATCACCGGGTGCGCATCGGATCGAAGGTTTATCCGAACGTTGAGATGGAAGATATCCTCAGGGTGCTCGCCGAGCGAATGCCAAAGCGCAGCTGGGGAGCGAATGTCGTTCCACCTTCTTCGTCGTCACCGGCTGGCTCGGGCACGGACCCGATCACAGCCGATGCGCTTTATCCGCGCTGGGCGAACTTTCTTGCGCCAGATGACATCCTAATCGCTGAGACTGGCACTGCCTCAATGGGACTCGGATTCGCACGCATGCCATCGGGATCCTCTTTTCACAATCAGACGCTATGGGGATCGATCGGTTGGGCTACACCCGCTGCCTTCGGAGCCGCTGTGGCCGCTCCCGACCGGCGCGTGGTGTTGATTACGGGCGAAGGAGCGCATCAATTCACCGTGCAGGAGATTTCACAGTTTGCGCGAAGAGGACTTCGCCCCATCATTTTCGTTCTCAACAACTCGGGGTATCTCATCGAAAGACTTCTGTGCAAAGATCCCGCGATCGCCTACAACGATATCGCTTCCTGGCGATACGCTGAACTGCCGAAAGCCCTGGGATGCGGCGACTGGTTCACCGCTCGCGTCGACACATGCGGAAAACTGGATGAGGCTCTGGACGCGGCGGCTTGCGCGAAAAGCGGCGCTTACGTCGAGGCCATCACCGATCCCTACGCTGCCTCGCCGCTCGCCCTCAAACTGCGTGAGAGTTTGCAGGCGCTTTATAAGTCGTGATGCATATGACAGAAATTATCTCCAACGCCCGGTGCAAAGTTGATCGCCTTTAGCAGCGTATCTGTCAATAGACATCGTGTGCTTCCCTGAAATCCGATCTGTTCCATTCAGAACGAATCGGTCCCGAAATCCCGTTAATTTCGGAGCATTTCACAAGATCCGCGCCGCATAAGCCGCTCTCTTCCAACCACTTGGTTTTGGCTTTCCGCGTGCAATAACAGGAAGAAGTTAACGCTAACAGGAGTTCGAAAAATGATTCGCAATCTTGTAAGGAAGAAGCTGAGTAGGCGAGCGCTGCGACGCTCCGCACTTATCGTCGTTATTAAAGTCCTAATCAGTGCCTTTACCGTCCAAGCATGTGCGCAGGCGGGACCGGCTGCGCGCTTTGCTCTTGGGCGTGAAAATCCAGAGCGCTGCGTCAGTGCACTCCAGTGTATCGGCATTCTCAATCGTAAAGCGCGTGATGTTGTGGAGGATCAAGTTCATGATGCAGATGGACCAGACCATGCCATTGGAGTCCTGACCATAAAGGGCAAGGTTGTTTGGGTCCTGCCCTGCTCTTCCACATACCATTCTTTCAACCGGCAGCATCTTGAATGACGATCACACCTTTTCCTTTCGATGACCGCGAATTCCTGTAAACTCACAATAAAAAACCCAGGAGTGGATCCGATGCGAAAGAAACGATTGACTGCAGGATTGATCCTGATAGGACTGTTGGCTGCTCCGGGACTGGTTGAGTCGCAGAGCGCAAAAGAAGATCAGACACTCATTGTAAGCGGCCAACCGGGACAAGCGCAGGTTATCCAGAAAAATGGCAAATCCTACGTGGACGTCGAAGCGCTGGCACGACTTACAAATGGTTCGCTCAGCTTTAAGGGGAATCAAATTACGCTGACCCTGCCTGCGTCGGCGGCAGCGTCCGCTCCTGCCCCAGGCCCGGAAGAAAACTCGGCATTCTCGCCGGATTTCCTGAAGGCGGGCATCGAAACCATGGCTGTGATCCGGGAATGGCAGAGCGCTCTGATGGACGCGATCAAGAACGGATACCCGGTCAGCGATAGCTCACTGGCTGCCTATCAGGCGCAAGCCGTCAAGAACCTGAAATTGACATACGTTTCGCGGTCAACCGATGGCGATCGAAGCGGTTATCGGTTGCTCAGCAACGAACTCGCTAACATGCAAAAACTCAGCAACAGAATACTGGCGGCGCACCGCGACATGCAAAATATCACTCCTGACGCGCTCGAAAACGATCCTTTAAACCAGCAGATCTTGAGCTGCGCCCGTTCTATTGTTTCCATCGCCGCCAGTGGGCAGTTTCAGGATGAGGCGTCTTGTCATTGAATTTACCGGCGGCTGCCCGCTTGCACGAGATTTCAGATGCTCACATTCAGCTTCTAAGCTGAATAGCATTGATTCACCGCGCTCTATTCTCCGTACTTCTCCTTAAGCGCCCGCGTCATCTCATCCCGCAGTTGCCGGTAATCGGAGTGTACGGTCGCGCGGAGCGCCGCTTCGGTCGAGCTGCCCTGCGACAGCATCTCCAGAATGCGGGTAATCTCGCTCATGCCGTAAGCGTCGCGGATGTATTCGGTGGCAGCGAGCGATTCCGCGTAAGCTAACCCCGCCTGAGGCGTAGAAAAGTTCATGAAGCTGCCTTCAAGCAGATTGAGCGGAATTTCATTTCCTGTCGCGAAGAGCTGCGCCAGTTGACGCCCGTAGCTCGACGACGACTTCCCTTCCTCGATCTGCGCAATGCCTTCGTTCAGCCATGTGGGACAGCGATTGCTCGACATCTGCGCCACAAACGAGTGCGTCAGTTCATGCTCGAGCACGCGACCGAGTTCAGGCGTGACGCTCTCAATCCCGCTGACCGGAATGCGCAGCTTGCCGTCATTGATCGCGCCGCTCCACGAGGGCGCGCGCGTTACGTCGAAGAACGCCTGCTGCGTGTAGAGCGTGACTGCGATGTTGTTGTGTGGCGAAAAGCCCAGATCGCGCGCCAAATCGTCATAGTCGGAATCGAGCGCGGCCAGCAAATCACGGCGGAAAGTTTCCGAAGTGTCTTTGCCTTCGAAGTGCAGATTAAAGTGGCTGCTCTCGCGTTCGGAAAAATCGGATTCGGCGTTCGACTCGCGTTCGGCGCGCGCCAGATATTGGCTGACGGTCGCATCCGGACGCAACGCCAGCGACTTCTTCCAGTAGAGAATGGCTTCCGGCGTGTGATCGCTCGCATATTCAACAAATCCCAGCATGGCGATAGCATCGGGTGAGTCGGGAGCGACGCTCGCCGCGCGTTGCGCGTATGACAGAGCCTCGGACGTAGCACCGATCCGCATCAGCGCCGCCGCATAGTAGACAAGCAACGTCGAGTTGTCCGGCTGGTAACGCAATGCCTCTTCGTAGTAGCGCTTGGCCTGCGGGAAATTACCATGATCGGATTCGTGTTTGCCGGCAAGAAAGTACGCAGTGGTGGCAAGTTCCGGTTTGCCGGTTTGTGCGATTTCCGACAGTGCATCGACATCGACTTTACCCTCGCGAATGATTTTCGCGCCGATGTCGCCTTCGTGGTCGAAAGTAGGCGCGGCGGGAGTTATGTCGGGCACGTTGCCGGAATTCCTGCCCGAAACTGCCGGCGCGTCGTCCGCTTCGATGCGCTCGACCGAGGATTTTGGAATCGCATAGGTGTCTTCGCCGAGATCGTACTCGACCCGGTCTTTAGTCTCGCGCACCTGATCGGCCACGATGATGCGTCCATTCTTGAGATGAATGGTGTCGGCGGGCGCAGCCAGCGCCGCGAGAAGCACTAGAATGAGGACGGGGATTCGCACTCGGCTGATTCTAGCAACGGCGCAAACAGCCGGTAAGGTGACCAAGGTGCTGCAACCGGAGCGGCGCGAAGAGCAATTCCTGGTTCTCAGCGAGAATAAGTTCTCACCGGGAATCGATCGGTTTTGGTTTTTCTGAGAACTGGGAACGGAACCGAGAACTGCATATGAAGCCGCGGCGGATCATCGCGTTGGCGTGGTGCCTTTCGGCGGCGACGGCTTGCGCCCAACCCGCGCAGAGCCCCGATTGTCCCCTAACCACCGGCGCCCTCTACGACCGCATTCGTTCCGTCGGACTCGACTCGCAACGCGTCTACCACATTCGCGGCGCTTCGATCGATCACTCCAATCTCCATCTCGATTTCGAAGACGGCACGCTCGCGTTTACCGAAGACATCTGCGGACGAATCACGGGCGCATTCTTCGACGGTGACGGCGAGATTCTGCTGCGCCCGCCGAATCAAGTGGAACGCGGCTCGTTGGCCCTCTTCACCGGAATGGCCATTCTGGAAGAGCAGTTCAGCTCCGCATATCTGCGCTTCAATGACGACACGGCTAAAGTCTTGCAGCCTTTTCTCTCTCCCGCGCAGGCTCCGGCCGACTTCCTGAGCGAATGGGGAGATTCCAGCCGCACCTTTGCGGAATTTGACGCCTTGCGGCTGCTCGTCGACTTCAGTCATTTTCTTCCCACACCGCATGGGAACCAGCCGCCAGCGGAGTTCCCAGCTCTGCTGCACGCTCACCTGGCGGGCAAACGGCTGGGAAGCTTTGAAGTCTTCTACGACGCAGCTTCCGTCGAATCGTTGTGGGTCGGCCAGCCGCAACTCAAAGATGGCGTCCAGTTCCTTGACGTCTGGACTTCCTTTACTCCCACCACGCACGCCAGCGTGGCCCCGGCTCCGGCCGCTGACGTCTCGATAACCGGCTTCCGCATTCAAGCTACGGTCCAGCCTCCGACCCGATTGAGCGCCGTTACCGATGTAAAACTTCGCGGCCGCACTGGAGGCCTGGGTGGAGGACAAGGTGAAGGGCAAAGAACGCTGCTGTTCGAGCTGTCGCGCTATCTGAAGGTCGACTCTGTGGAAGCTGACGGTCGCGAGATTGATTTCATCCAAAACCCGGCCATCGAAGGCAGCCAGTTGCGTCGCAAAGGTAACGATCTGGTCGCCGTGGTCCTTCCCGCTCCGCTTTCGCCGGGGCGGGAACTGACGCTGCGCTTCACTTACGCGGGCGACGTTTTGTCAGAAGCGGGAAACGGACTGCTCTATGTCGGTGAGCGCGGCACCTGGTATCCGAACTTCGGCTTGAGTCCCGCGCACTTCGAAATGGAATTTCACTATCCGCCGAATTGGGTTCTCGTAGCCACGGGAAAACCGGTTTCGCATCTCGCGAGCGATGGCGAAACGAAACCAGTATCGAGCGACGAAAAAGTCGCTGGCGACAAAGTTTCGCGCTGGATCACCGAGCGCCCCATTCCCGTGGCTGGATTCAACCTCGGCAAATATGTTCGCGCCGAGGCCAAAGCAGGCAGAATTCTGGTCGAAGCATACGGCGCCAAGGGAGTGGAAACTTCTTTCCCGAAGCCGCAATCGGAGGTGATCTTGCAGCCGCCCGTTCCTGGTCCCCCCAGGTCACGGCCAGCACCGGTGCCGCCCATCATCCTGACTCCACCGCCTCTCTCGCCCGCCAACGATCTCCAAGCAGTAGCCAACGCGGCAGCCAGGGCGATCACCAGCTTCTCACAGTGGTTTGGGCCTTATCCTTACGCTTCACTCGCACTAACGCAAATGCCAGGCGACCTGAGCCAGGGATGGCCAAGCCTTATCTTCCTTTCGAGCTTCGCCTTTCTCAGCCCCAAGGAGCAAACCGACCTCCGTCTTGATCCCGTGACGCAAGCGATTGACAGCCACGTTCTCGTCCATGAAACGGCGCATCAGTGGTGGGGCGATCTGGTGCTGTGGCAGAGTTATCGCGACGAGTGGATTGCCGAAGGTCTGGCAAATTACGCTTCCCTGCTGACGCTCCAGAAGGAGAATCCGGAGGCATTCGAGCAAATCCTAGATAAGTATCGGCATGACCTTCTCAGTCAAAACAAAGACGACGAGTGGCTGCGCGATGCCGGGCCGGTGACGCTCGGAGCGCGCCTCGATTCGTCGCACTTTCCCAATGGCTATGAGGAAATCAGCTACGAGCGCGGAACCTGGCTGTTTCACATGCTGCGATCCATGTTCAACGATGCGACGTTGAACGACGCAGCGCTGAACGATTCGAAGTTGAGTGCCTCTACGTCGCGCGATTCCGAAGTGGGATTCCATTCCCGGAAAGGACGCTCAGCCGCAGAGGTTCACTCCGATGAGCCATTCTTCAAGGTTCTGCGCAAAGTCCGAGAACGTTATGCCGGAAAGGATTTGAGCACCGAAGAGCTGGTACAAGCTTTCGAAGAGGAACTGCCGCGCCCGCTTTGGTACGAGCATCGTCGCAAACTGGACTGGTTCGTGCAAAGTTGGATCAACGGTACTGCGATTCCCACGCTCGAGACGCGCGATATCCGCATCACGCAGAAAGCGGGCGTAACCACGGTTGCCGGCATCATCGTACAAAAGGACGCGCCCGAAGACCTGGTCACAGCCGTTCCCGTCTACGCCACGACCGCCGCGAATGCGGAAGTTTTCCTGGGCGAAGTGCTTGCTGACGGCCCGGAGACACCATTTCGCCTGACCGCTCCCAGCGGCGTGCGCAAAGTCGTGCTCGATCCGAAACAGACAATTCTTACCGCGCCGAAGTAGTTCTTTGAAAAATTGCGCGCGCGATTTCGCGCCCTATTTCGTGCTCCCTTTCGAGCCCCATTTCGCGTCACAGATACCTTGGTGCAGAGTGGTCGTGTTTTCCGCCGGCGATGAGGCCATGCAGATGCTATCGCTACTATTGAGGATGACGATGGTTTAGAGCCAATTCCGGAGGATGCCATGACTCTTCAGCCGCACACCACAAACGATGCCTACACGAACGATCTCGACACCAACGATGTCCGCACCAGCCATGTTTCCCAGAATGATGTCTGCGCGAATCAGCCAGCCAAACCGCCCACCATTCTCCTGGCTGAGGACGAGCCTTTTGTCCGCGAAGCAACCTGCGGCATCCTTCATAATGCCGGCTTCGAAGTTCTGCCCGTCGCCGACGTTGCCGATGCCAAAAATATTTTCGCGGCACGCCAAGGCGCAATCGATCTGCTCATGACCGACCTGGTGCTTCCCAGCGGAAATGGTCGCGAGCTCGGCCACGATCTTCAGCAACGTTCGCCTGAGCTCGTGGTGCTGATTACATCGGGTTACGATAACCCGGAGTTCGAAACCGAATCGCCCGAATCGCGCACCTACTTTCTGGCCAAACCCTACTCGCGCCGCACGCTGCTCGATAAGATCGAGCGCATTCTCGCCCCACCCGAGCAGGCTCGCTCCGCAACCCAAGCGGGCTAGCCTGTGGCCGCTCTTAACCTCTTTTCGCCAAACTGTATAATCGTGCGTTCCTGACTTTATCCTTATATTTGGACATGGGAGCGCCATGAAACTCCAGGGGCGAGTCGCGCTGGTTACCGGAGCGTCGCAAGGCATCGGTCGCGCCTGTGCGCTGGCGCTGGCGCACGAAGGCGCAAGCCTCGCGCTCGCGGCCCGCAATCAGCAGAAGCTCGAAGAACTGCTCGCCGAGATCGAGTCTTCGCGAGGCAGCGCTGTGACAATGACCGGCAGCGATCAGACAGCCGGCTCAGCCGCCGCATCCCCCGCCAAGTCCGCCGCCTTCGTCATCGACGTCGCCGACGAGGAGCAGGTCAAATCTGGCATCAAGTCGGCCATCGCGCAATTCGGCAAGATCGACATCCTCGTCAACAACGCCGGCATCACGCGCGACCAACTCGTCATGCGCATGAAGCGCTCCGACTGGGACGCCGTCCTCAACACCAATCTCACCTCCGCCTATCTCTGCATCCAGCAGGTCATCGGCTCCATGCTCAAGCAGCGCTGGGGACGAATCATCAATATCTCCAGCGTCTTCGGCCAGACCGGGCAGGCAGGCCAGGCCAATTACGCCGCCTCCAAAGCCGGACTGATCGGCCTCACCATGGCCATGGCGCGCGAAGTCGCCTCGCGCAACATCACCTGCAACGCCGTCGCTCCCGGACTCATCGAGACCAGCATGACCGCGGTTCTCACCGACGAGTTCAAACAGAACGCGCTGAAGCAGATTCCGCTCGGCCGCGTCGGCTCTCCCGAGGACGTAGCCCACGCCGTCTGTTTCCTCGCCTCCGACGCCGCCAGCTACATCACCGGCCATGTCCTAAACGTCAACGGCGGCCTGCTGATGGGGTAAATGAAACAGATTATGTAGGGCGGACACTCTTGTCCGCCGCCGTTGCTTTTGATCTTGATGTTGATCTTGACGTTGGCGTTGATCTTGACGTTGGCGTTGATCTTGACCTCACTTTTTTCCGCCCAAAACCAACCCCAAAAACAGCGGACAGGAGTGTCCGCTCTACACGCGAAAACTGAACGCTCCGAATGTTCGGCCATCACTGACATAAACACTCATTTGCCGCTTGAATAGATTATGTCCGGCTCCACACTTGACCGCAAATACGAATATCGGCGGCGTATGCCACATTACCAGCGGCCGGGCCGTCCCATCTTTGTGACTTTCTGCAAACTCATCCGTGATCCCTTCCCTTCCGCGGCGCGAGATCTCATTCTCGAGCATTGTCTGCATGATCACGGGAAGCGATTCGATCTCCACGCAACAGTGGTCATGCCCGACCACGTACATCTGTTGCTGACCCCGCTTTCAGATGACCAAGGCTGGCCCCATGCACTGCCGGCGATCCTCAAGTTAATCAAGGGCATCTCCACACGAAGCGTGAATAAGCTGTCGGGAACCTCCGGCGCGGTCTGGCAGGAAGAGTCTTTCGAACACACCGTGCGCACCGATGGACGATTCCAAGAGAAGCTGGAGTACATCCGGCAGAACCCCGTGCGCAGAGGCCTGGCGGCTAAGCCAGAAGATTACCCCTGGCTCTGGATCGCGCCCCAATCTATCGCCCAATGTAGGGCGGACACTCCTGTCCGCCGCCCTTGACCTTGGTGTTGATTTTGACCTTGCCGTTGATTATTCAACGCAGCGGGAGAATTGTCAGCAGGACGACGGCCCGTCGGACCCGGCCAACGGCCGGAGTCGCCTTAACAACTCCTTGAAGAGAGGCTCGCCCGCGAGGGTGCCCGCATCGACAAAGCCTAGGACCATCTCCTTCAGAGTAGCCGCGTTGATGTGCCTGCACCCGGCGTGCTGCCTAACGTACCAAGCAAAGGTGCCAACAAAATCGTGGCCGTGGATTTGTACGCGAGGGTCGCCCTTCAACTGGCTCCGCCTTTCCTCCATCTTCGCACTGAGCGAAAAGTGTCTCTACCTTCCTATTTTCATGGATTTGCGTGTACTTAGCGATGTGTACGTACACTTATACATGAACAGAATGTTCCACGTGAAACATTTTGTTCATATAATTCTGCAAATACAGGGAGCCTAGTGGGATTCGCGGACGACCAGGATCATTCCCGGCCGCAGCGCGGCGAGGTTGGTCAGGAAGTGGTTATCCTGCTGGAGAGCAGTCACCGTCGTCTTATAGGAGCTGGCAATCGAATACAGAGTCTCGCCGGGCTTGACCTTATGGTGGACGACTGCGGCATTCTTCGCAACGGTGGCATTGCCGGTAACCGCGGCGCTTTCGGTTGCCGCATGTTGCGGTTCCTTAGTTACATGCCGAGCCACCAGGCTCTGCGGCGTAACTTTCTGGCTGATGCTCTGCTGCATTGCAGAGTGACGCCGCGCAACCGGCGGACGACTACTCGCAACCTGCGTTGGCACCGATCCCGGAGTCACCGGTAAGTGAATATATAACACTTTCCTTCCGGCCAGGCTGTCTCCCTTGATACGGTTCCAGCCGCGTAGCATCTTTGGACTTACTCCAAAGTTTTCCGCCACCGACTCGACCGTATCTCCTTTACGCACCTTGTAATGAGTTGTGGCGCGAGCATAAGTCGAAGTATCGCTTTGTTTGCCGGCAGCAATAGGAATAATCAGGCGGCTCTCGGCCTCGACTGAACCCTCACTTAGTTCGTTGGCTGCGGCGATGGCTTTTGCCGTCGTATGATAGGTGCGGGCGATCGACGCCAGAGTTTCCCCATTCTGAACTTTGTGATAACGCCACCAGACGCGCTTATCGGCTGGAATTGCGGCAACCGCGGTTTCGAACCTGTCGGCCGTGCCCGCGGGCAGGTGCAGCTCAAACTCTCGATCCGCTTCGGTAACTCGCGGAGTCGTCAGCCGCAGCAGGCTGGGATTCAAGTCGAGTAAGTCGCTGGGCGTAGCATCGACGCATTCGGCCGCCAATCGCAGATCAATGGGATAGCCGATCTTGATCGTGTCGTACGGTACCGGCTTATCCTTGATCACCGAATCCAAACCATACTGCGCGGGATTCTTGGCCATGATGGTGACGGCCAGAATGATGGGAACGTAGTTGCGCGTCTCTTTGGGCAGAACGTTGCGGCGGTAAAGTTCCCAGAAATCCGCATAGCCGGTACGCTTCACCGCGCTCTGCACCGTGCCGGGGCCGGAGTTGTAGGCGGCCATGGCCAAGTACCAGTCACCAAACTGGTTGTAGAGGTCTTTCAAGTGATGCGCTGCGGCACGCGTGGCTTTTTCGGGGTCCTGGCGGTCATCGACCCACCAACTGCGTTCGAGTCCGTAACCTTTGGCGCGGCTGCCCATGAACTGCCACATGCCACGCGCTCCGGCGCGCGAGACGGCGAGCGGATGAAATCCGGACTCGGCCTGCGCAAGATAAATAAGGTCCTGCGGCAAGCCTTCTTGGCGCAGGATGCCGCGGATCATATCTTCATAACGGCCGGAGCGGGCCAGAGCGCGCTCGACGGTGCCGCGTCCGCGAGTCGAGAAATAGTTGATGTAGCCGGCGACCTGGTCGGTCATCATCAGCGGCAGGTCGGAGTGTGTGGATTTGATCTCGGCTTCAGCCTTGGCCTTGACGTTCTGGTCGACGGTCGGAGTCAGCTCATTGGCTTCGTCGATGGGCGCGGGCTCGGATTGCTGCACCGGCAAGGTGTCACCTTGCTGCAGGGCGTCGGTTTCGAGCATGTCGATCGCCTCGACCAGGCGGTCGAATTCGCGCTGCAGCCGGTCGTCAGACTTGAGATCGAATCCGCTGGAGAGGAGTTGCTGGATGGCCGAGTCGAAGTCTTGTTTCGCGGCTTCGAGATGTTCGGCGTTGTAGTTATCCTGCCCGGCCTGGTATTCCTTTTCGACCCGCTCGATCAGGTCGGCGATGGGATCGGCGGCCGGCGCGACTGTTGACGCCTGTGGTTGCGATGGGGCTCCCGTGGACCCGGCAATGGCCGGCTTCTGGGCTTGTGATGCGGACTGGCTGCTCGCCGCGACCAGCGCCGGAGCCTGCGCCTGAGAAGGCGGCAGAAACGAGCTTTTCTGGGCGCTCTGGCAGCCGAGGCTTGCGAGCAAGAGCGCCGAAATCGCGATCGCCAGATAGAAGTGAGCCGAAAACCTCATATTTTTCAAAAGCTTACTGCAACGGCGCTCCGAGGCAGCCCGATTAACCAAGCTTGGCATTTTTAGTCTATTGAGATGGTACTATCGCAAAATTCCTTGGGTCAACGCCACAGAAGACATATTGACCCGGTTACTTTAGGGACTGGCTGCGCATATTACCCCAGCGGCGAGGGTAATGGCAATGAGTCTTTCCCGCGCCTGAATCATCGAAGAGCGATATGAAAGCGATCCAGATTAAGAGTACCGGTGGGCCGGAGGTGATGGAGCTGGTGGATTTGCCGGTTCCGCAGCCGAAGTCGAATGAAGCGGTGGTGAAGATCAAAGCGGCGGGCGTGAACTTTATCGACGTTTACAACCGCGAGGGCCGCTACAAGGCGCCGCTGCCGCTGGTTTTGGGGCAGGAGGGCGCGGGAACCGTGATCGCGGTTGGCTCGGAGGTGCGCGGGGCAGCGGTGGGCGATCCGGTCGCGTACACGATGTCGCTCGGAAGTTACGCCGAGTATGCCGCGGTGCCAGCAGAACGGCTGGTGAAGATTCCTTCAGGCGTGAGCGAGCGCGACGCGGCCGCGGTGCTGTTGCAAGGGATGACGGCGCATTATCTGGTGTATGACACGTTCCCGCTGAAGAAAGGCCAGACGGCGCTGATTCATGCCGCGGCCGGCGGGGTTGGGTTGCTGCTGGTGCAGATGGCGCACAATTTGGGCGCCCGCGTGATCGCGACGGTTTCAACCGACGAAAAGGCTAAACTCGCGCGCGAGGCGGGCGCCGACGACATCATTCTTTATACGCAAGCGGATTTTGAAACGGAGACGAAAAAGCTTACAAGCGGCAAAGGCGTGGATGTGGTGTATGACTCGGTGGGAAAAACGACCTTCGATAAGAGCCTGAATGTGCTGCGTCCGCGGGGGATGATGGCGCTGTATGGAGGATCGAGCGGAGCGGTTGCGCCCTTCGATCCGCTGCTGCTGACGCAGAAGGGATCGCTGTTTCTGACGCGTCCGTCGCTGGGAAATTACATTGCCACTCCGCAGGAGCTACAGCAGCGAGCGGGAGCGGTGTTTGGGATGATTCGCGAGGGCAAGCTCAAATTGCGGGTCGAACATACGTATCCTCTGGCGCAGGCGCAGCAGGCGCATCGCGACCTGGAAGGAAGAAAGACTACGGGAAAATTGCTGCTGTTGCCGTGATGCAAAATCTCGCAGTGGTGCAGTTTGAGTAAGGAAGCGAGCCAAACGCGCGATTATTGCGGTGCGAAGTACGCGCCGCACCGCGCGGCTCGCCCAGATCCCTCGTCGCGCAAAAACCGCTTGCTCGGGATGACAATCAAACTGCACCTTGCTTGCGAGCGCGGAATTCTGCGACCGGAACTAACATTCAGTGCATCTAAATTAGTAGAGTTCCTGCGGAAAGCCGTGCGCCCGGGAAGAAGCGCAATCTAGATTTTCCTGGAGGCGTCCTGTGAATGTTCTCCGTCGTCAATTTGGTCGATTTGGCTTGATGTTGCTCATCTTTTTTCTAGTCTTATTTCTCAACCCAGGCGCCATCGTCAGTTACGCGGCTACCCAACAGCCTCCGAACGCGAACGGCACTGCGGTGCAGATGATTGTCACGGTCGAACCCAAGAAGGGCTCTGAAGAACCGGTTGTGAATCGTGAGGACGTGATGGTGTTCGAGGGCAAGAACCGCGACCAGGTCACCGGCTGGGTGCCAGCGCAGGGAGACCATGCGGGACTGGAGTTCTATGTCCTGATCGACGACGGTTCGAGTCCCGTGCTGGGCACGCAGCTCAAGGACATCAAGAACTTCATCGCGGAGCTGCCGGGCACTGCGCAAGTCGGCGTGGCGTACATGCAAAATGGTATTGCACGCATCGAACAAAAACTTACTACCGATCACGATCTGGCCACAAAGGCCGTTCGCCTGCCTTTGGGATACTTCAGCGCCGATGCCAGCCCGTACTTTTCTCTCAGCGAGCTGGTGAAGCACTGGCAGCCCGATGGCACTCGCCACGAAGTTCTTATGGTCAGTAGTGGATTTGACCCCTATTACGGAACCGGCGATACGCTCGATCCCTACCTGACGGCGGCGATTGAAGATTCTCAGCGCGGAGGCGTTGTCGTCTCTGCTATCTACGCGCCGGGCGCCGGACATTTCGGACATAGTTACTGGCTGAATTATTGGGGACAGATCTACCTCTCGAAGTTGACGGAAGAAACCGGTGGCGAAGGGTATTACATCGGATTCACGGGCCCAGCTCCGGACTTCACGCCCTATTTGAAAGATGCGGCCGATCGCCTGAATCATCAATACCTGCTAACGTTCGTGGCGCAGCCGCGGAAGAAGTCCGGCTTACAGCCGGTCAAGCTGAGAACTGAATTGCACAACGTCGACCTTGTGGCTGCGCACCAGGTTTACGTTCCCGCCTCGGAGTGAGGGCGTTGACTGCGGTTGATGACGCGGCCAGGTTTCTGCGATCCGTTAGTTCTACGACTCATTATTTCTGCGATCTGTTTGATTTCCTGCGATCCGATATTTCTGCGATTTATTTTCTGCCATCCGACGCTTCTGTGATGCATCATCCATCTAGGGCTTCCTCTTCCGAGCATAGTTCATCAGATATGCAGGCATATCTTGCTCGCAGCCTTCGTCGCAAATGGCAGCGCCAACAGTCATCTCCAGCGGAATCACTCCTGCCCAGGTCGGGAACGAATAATCCTCCTTGTCATCGATCGGCGGGCCGGTGCGAACTTTGGCGGAGAATTCGGTGATGGGAACGCGTAAGACCGAGGTCACCTTCAATTCTTTTTCGCTTGGCTGGCGGGCGTCATCCCAGCGGCCGGGAATGATGTGCTCGGCCAGTGCGCGCAGGGCGGCAAGCTTTTCGGCGGGATCGGCGACCAGAGTGGCCGTGCCGAGAATCACGACCGAGCGATAGTTCATCGAGTGATTGAAGACGGAGCGGGCGAGCACCAATCCATCGAGCAGCGTGACCGTAATGCAGACAGGGATGCCTTGATCCAGGTTTCGCAACATGCGGCTGGCGACGGAGCCGTGAATATAAAGCACGTCTCCGGCGCGGCCGTAGGAGGTGGGGATCACGAACGGCTGGCCGTCGACGACGAAGCCGACGTGGCAAAGAAAAGCTTCATCGAGGATCTGGTTGACAACGCCGCGGTCATAGACTGCACGCTGTGGCTCGCGCACCACGCGCGTGCGCGGAGTGGGAGCGGTGGAGCTTACGCTGGTGGCTTCGGAGTTGGTGGAGTTTGGATTGAACGACATGCTAAGGATTCCCAGGCAGGCGCCAAGAATAGTGATGGGAAATTTTAGCAGAGCGGAGCGCGGCATTTGCCTACTACAACATTCCGCCGGTTTTGATGGCCAAGGTGCTGAGCGCCATTTCCAGTTTGGTGATGGCGGCGGCCAGTTCAGGATGGTGTCCGAGTTTCGCTTGCAATTCCTTGAGAATTTTGTGGGCGCTGGCAATGTGCTCGGCGGCCTGCTGAGGATTTTGCGGAGGATTGGGCTGATTCGGTGATGCCACTGTTTCACTCCTTGTAAAGCCCATTGTATACAGGAATGCCTCAAGGACGACCGCGCGGCCGCGAGTCGTGTCGATCGAGTTCAGATGCGATTCGGCTACCGGATAAACCACTCCGTGATTTCATGCGTGAGGGCGAGCACGGGCCGGTGCGCAACGGTGAGCAACAAGGAAAGGGCTACCAGGAATGGCATGACAAACCAGGTGCGAATGCGCACACGCCGCGACTTGCTTGCTTCGTCCCACTCAAGCAGACACGCGACCCGCTCGCTTACGGAGCCAGCCACGAAGCCGGCGCTGCAGAGCGGAGGCGCTTTGGGAACGAGGCGGGAAAGCTTGACCAATGCCGCGGCCAAATCCAGAGCATCACGCTGATTCGAGACCGCTGCATCGTCGGCGGCGCGTTCGGAGGCTTGCGACCATGCACTTTCCAACTTGGCCATGCCCGGAAAAGTGCAAAAAGCCAGGATGAGCCTCTTCAAGTTGTCGCGAGATTTCATGTGCTCATGTTCATGTTTGAGCGCCATGCGCAGCTCGTCTGGAGTTAACAGCGCAACCGTAGATTCTGAAACCAGGACTCGCGGATGGCAGAGTCCGACAACGATGAGCGGAGGGCTTTCGCGTCGAGACTGAAAGGTTACAGTGGAGTTGGCATCGACTCGCAGAGGACGTCCGCCCTCGAGCCAGCAAGTGACCGCACGCGAAGTCCTGGTGTGGGCTGCAATGGCGCGGCACAAGCCAGAAGCGATTAACAGGAGAGCGCAGACGCCGAGCGCGAGAAGTATGGCGTTCATGCCCTGATGGATGGGGATCGGCCGCATGAGTTGGAACGACGGCACGACCAATGCGAACGTTATGACGAGCGAGCCCAGGAGGGGAAGAATGCGCAACCCGAAGAGTATGGTGGCCACACTCTGTTGTGCCACATGCGAAGGCTTCAGGGTACGCCATACCATCCCGACCAGCATCGAGAGGAGACAGTAGAGCAGCAGGAACCAATCGAGCGCGACCGTCGTTTGAAGGAGGAAAAACATCAGCGTCGCTCCCCGGCTTTTCTCACTGTTCGTTCAACTACTTTGAATTGTTACGGCGCTTTTCGTCCACGAGGCGCCCGAGTTCCTCAAGCAGTTCGGCGTCGTGCTCGCCAATTTCCTCTACCATTCCTGAAATCAGAAGGGGCCCGGCCACGCCGAGACCCAGAACCTGACGGATGGCGTGGCTGGCGACATTGCGTTCGACTTCCGCGCGCGAGAAGCGGGGCACATAGCGGAAGGTTAATACCTTGCTGCCTTTGACGGCAATGCGATCGACCAGGCCTTTCTTACGCATGCGATTCAGCGTGGTCATGATCGTCATGTAGGCGCGGCCGATTTCGGCGCAGTTGCGAAGTTCGCGAATGGTGACGCCGTCGGGGCGCTGCCACATCGCCGAGAGCAGGCGTTGCTCGAGGATCCCAAGCCGGATTTTGCGAGATGCTCGAAGTAGGCGGAAGATATCGGTCATTTTGATTGTGATGAAACCCCGGCGATCGGACCCCAGGCGATCAGCCCCACAGACTCAGGGAGTTTACGATGAAATCGGATTGAGTTGGTAGGGAATTTTCGAGTGATCGCAGAGTGCAGAAGTTTGCACAGCCAAGCTCCAAATGACCCGTTCGACGAGCACGCACGCCCGCGTAAAGCCTAGTTCTAAAGAGGAACTTCTAGAAGAGATGAAACGTCACTTCGACGTTGACCATAGTTGCTACGGGCTGGCCGTCTTTTTGCCCGGGTCTAAACCTCCAAGTGCTAACGGCCTCCACGGCTTTTTCGTCTAGGCCCAGTCCAAGTGGCCTTACGACTCGAATGTCTTTTGGTTTCCCGTCGCTGCCCACCACCAGCCACAGGACAACAGTACCGTTAAGCTTCGCAATTCGCGCTTCTTTCGAATACTCCGGATCCGGAGCGTAATTCGCCCAGGGTCCTGAAACTGCGCCCGGCTTGATAAAGTAGACTGGCTCCGTTGGCGTCGGCGCATCCTGCGATGGCCTTGGCTTTCCGCCTACGTAGGAGCGCCAGAAATCGGGAACAATGTCCACTATTGATTCGGTATCGCTCAAGAAGACAGCGTTCATTGCCGAGGAAATCTCTTTTTCATCTGCGTTCTGTTTGGGGAATTCGATATCAATATTGACCTTGAGATCGCGAAGCGTGTTTCGCAGTTCCCTATATTGCTTAAACTCAGGCTGCTGAAGGGAGACTAACAGGTCGACCGGTTTGTGCTGTGAGTCGAACCCAACCCAAATCCGTCGCGCAGCGATCTGCAGAAGCGCGCCGCTCAGATGGATATCTTCTATGGCGATCTGCCCATCGACCGTCCAAGCGCCGGTGCGAGCCTTGCCATCCAGAGTGCCATCAGAATGAAATCTCAAATGCTCGCCGGAGTAGAACTGACGCAGGGTCATTGTCTTGCCTACATAGTCCGACTTGAGTTGCTTGTCGAGGTCGTTGGCATATGCGAAGGCCGCCGTGACGAAGAAGGCGAGTAGCGCTGCAGGGAGGTTACGTTTCATAAGACGCTTCCGGATGACTTAGGGAGCTTACTATAAGTAGGACGAGCAACAATAATAATTCGTGACTTATTGCTGGTGCTTACGTCTTGGGTGGGGAGTTTGGCTTTCTCCTGGGTCATCTTCGAGCAGGGCGAACTGAATTTTCTTTTCCACCGGGTCGATGCGATCGACTAACACGCGCACGCGATCTCCCAAGCTGAAGGTCTTGCGCGAACGCTGGCCGATGATCTGGCGCGTGTTTTCGTGATAGGTGTAATGGTCGCCATCGGTATCGCCGAGCGCGTTTAGCGGAACCAGGCCTTCGACGAAAAGGTCGGTGAGTTCGACGAAGAAACCGAATTTCGTGACGCTGATGATGAGGCCGTCGAAATCTTCACCGATGCAGCGCTCCATGAATTTTACTTTTTTCCATTCCATGAGGGCGCGCTCGGCTTCATCGGCGCGGCGTTCGGTGAGGCTCGATTCTTCGGCGATGGCGTGAAGTTGGTCGAGCGAAATCGGTCCGCCGAGGGGTGCGAGCGCGTGTTGATGGGCGGCGCGGTCGCGGCGCTTGGACCAAGGAGTGGGCGGACCCCCAGGGGCTGAAGCCCCTTTCGTTAGTGATCGCTTTTCGGCACGACTAAAGTCATGCCTTTCCCGGTTTGTTCCCACGTCGAGACTGCCTGAGGTTGCCACCGGTATCTCCCCGTCGAATTTTTCGGGTGAGTGGCGCAATACGTCTTTCAATATCCGGTGCACGATCAGGTCGGGATAGCGGCGGATGGGCGAGGTGAAATGCGTATACGTTGTCGCCGCTAGAGCGAAGTGGCCAAGATTTTCTTCGGAGTAGCGTGCCTGCTTGAGCGAGCGCAGCATCAGAAAACTGAGAATTCTTTCTTCCGGCTTGCCGGCGATTTTCTGCGTAAGCTTCTGATACATGCGCGGCGTGATGTGGATTTCTTTGGGCACTTCGATTTCCCGCACCCGCTTGCCCGTGCCGCGCGCGTCGCGGCGGTCGGCTTTGAACTGCACGCGCTCGATGGGCAAAGCTCCGACGCCGAGCGAGTATCCGAAGGTGGCGGCGATGACTTCGAAGTCGTAAACGCGCTTGGCGTCGGGCTTTTCGTGGATGCGATAAAGCGAGGCGATGCGTTTATTCTCGAGATAATGCGCGACCGATTCGTTCGCCGAGAGCATGAATT
>JASHOU010000104.1 GCA_030038475.1 Terriglobales bacterium
CTATTACCATGCTCAGCGCGGGCACGGATGGTATCGACGGCAATAGTCCTGCTGCCGGCGGCGTAGTCGATGGCAGCACCGTCGATCGTGTAGGAAAGCGGGCGGGCAATCGCTTGCACGATCACGCCGGCGGCGCCGAAATTGTGCGGCATGCGCTTTCGACCTTCAATGCTTATCCTGTTTTCGACGCGCTGGGCGACGCCATCATTACCGGACCCACAGGAAATAATCTTCGCGATCTGCGGGTGCTGCTGGCGTACTAATGGCACTAATAGCAACGGGCCTATGCCAAGGCGCCGACGCCGCTCACTCGCACGTGACAGTACATGGCCTTTTTCGGGTTCTTGTTAGTGAACTTCCGGGCGGTAAAGTCTTGTAAATCTGGGTTCCCCTTGCAGCGCTGCGCCCGCGACTTGCATCTAAGCCGTTGAACCCAAAACTTCATTCGGAGGTTTAGCTTGAAACGGACAATGCGTATTACTGTCCTCCTGACTTTTGCGGGCTTTGTTCTGACATCGCTTTCCAATTTCGCGCAAGCTCAGAAGGTCGACTTGGCCTTCGGCATCAGCACGGTTGAAGCTCCGTCAGCCAATTCGACCGGCCCGTCGCTGACCGGCGGAACCTATCCTGGTTTCAGCGGCGACGTGCTCTTCTGGCACAATTTCGGCATCGGGGCTGAGGTTTACTGGAGGGCGACGCAGAGCCAATACCCGGCTATTCCCCCCGTTCCTTATCGACCGCTGTTTTTGGACTTTAACGGGGTCTACTCGCCGAAACTCGCCAGCCACGCTTATCTGGAGCTGTCGGCCGGCATCGGGGCGGTAGACACCCGTATCTACTGCTCGGATTGCGGCAACGGTTACAACACCAACTACAACTCAGATAAACATTTCATGGGGGACTTCGGCGCCGGACTTAAACTCTATCCCCATGGTGGCTTCTTCATTCGTCCTGAGGCGAAAGTGTATCTCGTCAACAACAACCAGTTGTTCAGTTCCTCGTATGCCACGCGCGTTGGAGGGTCGATCGGTTACACCTTCGGACGGGGACACTGATCGCCGGACGACTGTTGTCGCTGTTGTGAGGTTGTTGTCATCCTAACCGAAGGGGAAGATCGCATGGTCACCGGCCCTCTACCGTGGAGGGCCTTCACCATCACACACGTTATACCGGCCGACGCAAATTATTGTCTACTCCACTTCGCCAGTGGCCTGCTCCACCCGTCCCGCATTATGATGGAGCTATGAATTTCGGCTTCTCCGGCGAGATGATTTTCATTTTTTTTCTGGCGCTGATTCTTTTCGGGCCGAAAAAAATGCCGGAGATTGGGCGCCAAGTTGCGCGCTTGCTGAACGAGTTCCGGCGCGCCTCGAACGAGTTCCGGGCGCAGATTGAATCCGAAGTCAATTCGCTCGATATGGGTGGAAAGGCAGGCGGCAACAGCTCCCGGCAGCAGATTTTGCCTCCGCTCCAGGCGCCGCTGGGATCGCTGGCGAATCGCATTTTCAATCCTCCGTCGGCGAGTTCTCCATCCGCGAATTCTGCGACGGGGAATTCTGGGTCGGGGCAATCCGTATCCGTCACCTCTCCATCGGTCACTTCTGCGCTGGCAATCGCGCTCTCCGCACAAACGCCGGAGTTGGTGGAAAATGCGGTTGCGGAAAACAGTGCCGCTGCAGCCACAGCGCCCAGCGCGTCTGCCGAGGCAGCAGCCGTTCGGAAAGTAGCGCCCGATGCCTGAAGCAGCCGCATCTTCACCTTTGCAAGAGTCGATCAAAGATAGCGAGCAAATGCCCACGATGGGCTTCCTCGATCATCTCGAGGAACTGCGCAAGCGCATCGTTTATTCCGTCATTGCCATTGCGGTTGGCTTTTTTGCGTGCTGGGGATATGCCGGAAATATTTACGCTATCATGCAGCGGCCGATCATGGACGCGCTGCAACGCAACGGGCTTTCAGCCAAGCTTGTGTATGTGAATCCCACCGAGCCGTTCAATCTTTATCTGAAAGTCGGCATGATGGCGGGCTTATTTGTCGCGTCTCCGTTTGTGTTATATCAACTGTGGTGCTTTATTTCTCCCGGACTTTACCGGCATGAGAAGCGCTACGTATTGCCGTTCATGCTTTCGACCATCGGTTTGTTTTTGGCAGGAGGCTATTTCGGCTACAAAGTGGTGCTGCCGCAGGCGCTGGTATTTCTGATCGGCTATGGCAAGGATTTTCAGCCGATGATCACCCTGAGCGAATATAGTTCACTTTTTCTGACCATCATCGTTGGGCTGGGCATAATTTTTGAGATGCCGATCGTGATATTTTTTCTAGCCCTCATGGGCATCGTGAGCGCTGGTTTTATGTGGCGAAATATCCGCTATGCCATACTGCTCATTTTCGTTGTGGCCGCCATCATCACGCCCACGCCCGATATTCTGAACATGTGCATCTTCGCTGCGCCGATGGTCGGCTTGTATATTTTGAGCACCGGCATTGCCTGGGCCGTGCATCCCAGCCGGCGCAAGCGCGCGGAGAAAAGCTCTTAATCACACCTATTAGCCGCGGGAGTACACAGGGAAGCACAGGGGAAGCATACGTGATGCTGAAGATCGAAGGGAAGAGGATCGCGGGGAAAACTCTAAATGGACGCGCAACAAGAATCGATACCTCCGAGGCCTTGCCCTGTGTTGCTCTGTGTCCCCTGTGGTTAAAGATCTGTCTTGTATTGCCGCTGGCTATCGCGATCACGAGCACTCTCGGCTGCGACAAGGGAACGGGCGCTACCGCCAGCGCCGCCGTCTCGATCATGCCGACTGCCGTGCCGCCCGCGAGCGGTCCAGCGAGCTCAGCCGGTCCGGACAATGAGCCAGTGCCGCACATCGATGCCAAGCGAGTGTTCGAGTACACGCGCGAAGTTACCGCGTTCGGCGAACGCTACATGGGTAACGAGAATCACAAAAAACTGGAACGCTATATCTACGATCATCTCAAAGGCGACGAGGTGGAAGACGATGCTTTTACCGCCGATACGGTAGAAGGGAAGTTTCCGGTGCGCAATATCATCGATAAATTTCCCGGGACGAAAGACGGCATCATCGTCATCATGGGGCACTACGACACCAACTACTGGTTGCGTGGCACCGGATACGTGGGCGCCAACGACGGCGGCTCGTCAACCGCGATACTGTTGGAATATGCCAACCAGTTGCGCGACGCCGCTAGCAACCCCAAGGCTGGCTCCCGCCCTAGTTCGTCGGCGGGCGCAAGTGGCAAGCGCGCGGGTTACAGCGTTTGGCTGGTGTGGAGCGACGGCGAGGAAGCGGTCAAGACCTGGTCGGACACCGACAGTCTTTATGGCGCGCGCCATCTCGCCGAAAAGTGGGAAAAAGATGGCACGCTAAAAAAGATCAAAGCGCTGATGGTGATGGATATGATCGGCGACGCCGACCTCGACATCATTCGCAACACCAATTGCACGCCGTGGCTGCTCGATCTGATCTACACGGCGGCCGAACGGCTGGGCTATCAGTCGCACTTTTACGCCACCGAAGGGCCGATTGAAGACGATCATCTGCCGTTTGTAAAACGCGGCGTGCCCAGCGCCGATGTGATCGACCTAGATTACGGTTACAACAACGTCTTCCATCACACTCCGCAGGACACGATGGACAAACTCAGCCCGAAAAGCCTGGAGATTGTGGGCGACACGACGTTGGAAACGATACACATGCTGGATCGACGGTAGCGTTGCGGCCACGCAATAATTTGCCACCCGTCCAATTTTTGTCAACCATTTAAATTGCCATCCCGAACGAAGTGAGGGATCTGTCGTTGGCGGGCCATAATTTCCTCTTGATCTATATAATGTCTATGTATATAGTAGTGTTTAAGGAAGTTCTTCCATTGTGTCTCTTGGAAGAGGTGCCGGCCGCGATAGGGGATCGGGCCGGGTAGTCTGTTCACCAAGATGCCCCGGCTGCCGTCGATGAGATGGCGGCCGGGGCGTTTCTTTTCGACCGGGGCGGTTCGCGGCAGCGCAAAAAAAGAGCACCGTCCACTGACCAAAAGCTATCCAATTTGCTGTTCCCGAGACTTTAGACCCGAGGTTCCTGCGTGTTCGAACGACTGTTTCTGGCAATCGTGTTATTAGCTTCCATCGCACTGGCCTATGCGCAAGCACCCACCGCGCCGGGCAAACCGCTGCCACCCGGGCCGATGCAGGCCAAGGTGAAGGCCGACTGCACGCAATGTCACGATGCGGGCCGCATCAGCGAGCAACACCTGACGCGGCAACAATGGTCGGATGAACTGACAAAGATGGAGGGACTGGGCGCAGTGATTCCAGACGGCGACCGGGATGGGATTCTGAATTATTTGGCGAAGAATTTCAGACCGACAAAAGGTAGTACGAAGACTGCGCCGAAGAAATCCGGAAGCACGCCGACTAGCAGCTATCCAACAACAGCTATCCAACAAGTTGAAGGCCGGAGTGTTATCCCGTCGCCGGTTGTTTCTGCTTCACTCGCACCACTGTGATCTTAGAGAAACCCTCCTCAAAGGTCGGAGGCTTTAATTTACTCGCCATCCTGCGCATGACATCTTCGGCAACTACGCGGCCGCGGCGCTCATGGCGCTCCATGCAAACCTCCAGCGGCACGTCGAAGAACAATCCCTGCACATCGTAACCGTAATCTTTGGCCAGCTTGATCCAGCTATGGCGGTCGTGAGGTGTAAGGTTGGTCGCGTCTACATAGTTCATGGGACGGCGCGCAATCAGCCGTGCCTTCAGCATCGAGCGCAGATTGGAAAACACCAGATCCTGGAAACGCTGCTCCTGCGGATCATCGAACAGCAGTTCACGCAACAAATCGCTCGACAGCGGGTGAATGTTGTGGCGCTTGAACCACGAGCTCTTGCCCGATCCCGGTAACCCGATCGCCAGAACAACCGTACCCTTGTTGGCACGAGCGGGAGCAGCCGCGGCTTGAAGCGGCGTGGCAGGCGCCGACGGCGAATCGGTGGGCGGCTCAGCAGCAACCATGGTTACCGGAGCAGGGTCCGCGGCTGCAGACGGTTCTGGCGCGGAAGGGACCGCTACAGCCGGAGGTGCAGCCTGCTGACGGTTTCCGCCGCGGCGTCCGCGGCCACGACGGCGGCGCGAAATTCGCGGGCGCGCGTCAGCCGCAGGCGTCGTGAATGGCGTCGATGCGGCCTCAGCTGCCAGCTCCGGTTGCGACGGTTGCCGTGTCTGCGGAATTGAATCCTCCGCGGGAACCTCCGCAGGCTCTTCGACGACGGTTTCGGCGGCGATCGGCTCGCTCGGTGCCACCGGTTCGTCATAAAATCTCGGTTGCAGGGGTTCGAGTGCTTTGGGTGTTTCCTTGACCGGGTTGCTTGCGGCTTTCTTACGGCGCTTCACTCGCTCGCTGATCCATTTACGCATATAGCTGCTTGTAGCACACGGGCGCACATCGGAGCAATCTGCGGCCCTTGGCGGCGTGGATACCGGCCTGGATTTTGTAATTTGGCAATCGGGTAATTTGGAAGTTTTAGAAATCTTGGAGATCCAGATATCCTCCGCGCCGAAAGCTCAAGTTTCAATTACGAAATTACCAATTACCAAATTACAAAATTTCTCACTTCAATCCTGTTTACAATAGCAGCAGGGTACCTCCATGAATCCCGCACATCCCGAAACTTTGCCGGTGGCGGCCACTCAGCTTCCCGCTGTGCCGCTCACGATTGAAGGCTATGCCACGCTTCACCAGATGATGCGCTTCCGTTGGACGGCCTGGCGCTCGACGGCCGAGAGTGTCCGCCGCGAGATCGCCGTCGAAGCCGCGAAATTGCTGGCAGAAATGGAATCAAAGACAGACGGCCAATCGGCACTCTTTTCGTTAATCGGACACAAGGGCGATCTGATGATGGTCCACTTCCGCAAGAGCTTCGACCAGCTCAATCAGGCTGAGCTCGATTTGGCGCGAATTCGCCTCAACGACTTCATGGAGCCCACGACTTCGTATTTATCGGTAATTGAGCTGGGGTTGTATGAGTCGTCCCTTAAGACCTATAAGGCGCTCGCCGATCGCGGTGTGGAACCGCACTCGGAAGAGTGGAATCGCGCCATCCAGGAAACCGTTGCGCGGCAGAAAGAGGCGATGAAACCACGGTTGTTTCCGCCGATGCCGCCCAACCGCTACATCTGTTTTTATCCTATGAACCGCCTGCGCGGAGAAGACAAGAACTGGTACACGCTTCCTATGGAAGAACGCCAGCGCCAGATGAACGAGCACGGCATGGTCGGCCGCCGCTACGCCGGAGAGGTGAAGCAGATTATTACTGGCTCGATCGGCTTTGACGACTGGGAGTGGGGCGTCGACCTTTTTGCCGACGATCCTCTCGTTTTCAAGAAACTGATCTACGAAATGCGCTTCGACCAAGTCAGCGCCGTCTATGCTCTCTTCGGAAACTTCTATGTCGGATTGCGGTGCCCGGCAAACCGGCTCTACGACTTGCTGGAAGGCAATTTGCCGCAGCACGATTAACCGGAATTCGATTAATCGCGATTCGATTAACCAACGAGTAAGCATGCGATTGGGAGTCGTACAATAAAGCTATGAGAGACCCATTCATTATTTCTGGCCGCGAGTTTCGTTCCCGTTTGATCGTTGGCACGGGCAAGTACAAATCTTTTCAGGAAACCGCGCGCGCGCTCGAGGCCAGCGGCGCCGATATGGTGACCGTGGCCGTGCGCCGCGTGAATCTCGATCGCAGCAAAGAATCTCTGCTCGATTACATCGATCCGAATAAATATTTCCTCTTACCGAACACCGCCGGCTGCTATACCGCCGACGATACCATTCGCACCGCGCGCCTGGCGCGTGAGGTTGGGCTTTCCGACTGGATTAAGCTCGAAGTGATTGGCGACCAGGCCACGCTCTATCCGGATGTGCAAGCGACGCTTGAAGCAACCGAGGTGCTGGCCAAAGAAGGATTTACGGTATTGGCCTATACCTCCGACGATATCGTCTTCGCTAAGCGGCTGGTTGATGCGGGCGCTTCGGCGGTCATGCCATTGGGTGCGCCCATCGGCAGCGGCCTCGGCATTCAGAATGCGGCCAACCTGCGCATCCTGCGCGAGATGATCATGGGAGTCCCGCTGATTGTGGACGCGGGCGTAGGCACAGCTTCCGACGCGGCGATTGCGATGGAGCTAGGCTATGACGGAGTGCTGATGAACACCGGAATCGCCGGTGCGCAGGAACCGGTGCTGATGGCCGAAGCTATGAAGCACGCAGTTTTGGCCGGACGCAAGGCATACCTGGCAGGGCGAATGCCGCGCAAGCTGTACGCGACCGCGAGTTCACCGCTGGAAGGCGTGGTGAGATGGAAGGGCTGGGACAACCTGTCATCCTGAGCGAGGCGAAGGATCTGGCGTTCCAGCACAAGAAAGTGAACAGGTCCTTCACTTCGCTCAGGATGACAAACTAGATTTCAGGGACAAACCTGACTTGCACCGCGACCTTGCACCTTACAGTATCTTCACGCTGTCAACGTGGATGGTGTCGCCTTTGATTTCGCCGGTCACGGCCACGTGATGTCCGAGGTGTTCTTTCAGCGCATCCGGATTATCCACCTTTAGAACTGTCTGGTCTTTGTCGGTAACAACCACCGGACTCGCGCCCGCCTCGATGCATTTCTTGGTGCACCCCTCCGCATTTGCGTTGGCTCCCTTAGCACCGCACTTGGAGTCGCTGATCCATCCATTTACGGTTTGAGCATTCGCTGCGAACGATACCGATGCCATTAAGACGATCAAAGCGCCGGCAAGTAGAACCGAGATCAATTTCCTCATATCATCCTCCTTATTCGTTTTCCCACACGCCAACCGCGAACTTTATCACAAGAGAAGCACGGTAAGCCTGAGGAGGAGATGCGATTAGCTTCAACCAGTCCTTACTTCTCGTTCTTGGCGCGGCTGGTGGCTGCCTTCTGCGGAGTGTCGGGAGCGACGAGCACGATTTCTCCGGGACGAGCGTAGCGCAGCTGCTCGCGAGCTTCTTTCTCGATGGCGGCAGGATCGGATTTGAGCGAGCGAATCTGCCCCACATACCGACCGTTTTCTTTCTGCAGGCGCTCGACTTCACTCTGCAGTGCCTTCATCTCGGCGCGCTTCTGCCGGTAAATGACCATGCCATTCGCGCCGTACAGCGCGTGCACCAGGATTCCAGCAATCAACAGGATCGCGGCCAAGGTTCCGAGGCGGCGCCACTCCCGCGCGAACCACGTCCAGACCGGGCGCGTGCTCTCCACCCAGCGCGCGGCCACTGCTTCTGCCCTCGGCGCCTGACCTCTGGCTTGATCGATTACCGCGCGCAGACCCTCCTCCGGACGCGGCAGGATGCGCATTCGCGAAGGCGGGCCTAGTCGCAGCGGTTCTGATCCCGGTTTTCTCAATCCCGCTTTTTCCAATCGGCGCTCCATGCTTTCGCTGCCGCGCTCGATTTGGCGAGGCTTTCCTTGCTGCGTGCTTCGCCATATACGCGTACCACCGGCTCGGTGCCCAAAAGCCGATAGCAAACCCACGATCCGTCGGCGAGTAGAAGTCTCAGCCTGCCCGTCCTAACCGCGGGCAACTTTAGTGCCATGAAACTCGTCCCGATCAAGACGTAACTTCTCAGTAAACGTTCTCAGTTAACTTCGCTTTGATTTCCGGCGTCAAGTGGAAGTTGTCACTCTGTGGATAAAACGAACCAACTTGGTTAAACAGCCGGTTCAATTGTTCTCCCAGCGAGGCGCCGCGACGTGTCATTATCTCGCAACATCAGCGCCCGCCATCCAGAAGTGCCAAATTTGATTTGCGCTGCCGTCAGCCGACTCGTATGCTTCGAGCGAACGTCGGTGGTTTCCGGCTATCGGAATGTTTACCCTAATAACAAACAGAATGTTAGAGCTGATTTAAGACGCTCATTTTGTATGACCGACAAACGGCTAATTCTCACGACGTGTGGTTCGCTCGAGGAAGCCCGCAGCATCGCCCATGCCCTTGTCGAGCGCCAACTCGCCGCCTGCGTCAACATCGTTCCTCAGATTGAATCGGTCTACCGCTGGCAAGGCGAGATCGAGACGGCAACGGAGTGGCTGCTCGTGATCAAGACGACATCCGACGCCAGCGAAGGTGTGCGTGAAGCTCTGACGGAATTAAATTCCTACGAGCTTCCGGAGTGTATCGAGATCGCGATCGAGGCCGGCAGCACGGCCTACCTGGAGTGGATTGGCGAATCGGTGAGTTGAAGTGGCGTTGTCAGTTATTGGTTAAAGCCGATCTGACTGAGAACGGGGGAACCGGAACTGAGAACTACGAGATCGCTCCTAACGCCTGTTCAAGATCGGCGAGGATGTCGTCCACGTCCTCTATACCGACGGAGATTCGCACCAAGCCATCGGTGATGCCAATCTTGCGCCGGCCCTCCTCGCCGAGCACCGCGTGCGTCATGGTGGCGGGATGCGAAATCAGAGTTTCGACTCCGCCGAGCGACTCCGCTAGCGAACAGACGCGCACCATGCGCAGCATCTTGTTGGCGTTTGCGAGCGATCCGGTTTCGAAGGCGATCATCGATCCAAAACCTGACATCTGGCGCTTGGCCAGTTCGTGCTGCGGATGATCGGGTAATCCGGGATAGAAAACCTTTCGCACTTTTTTGTGTTTCGAGAGATAGTCGGCAACCTTGCGTCCGTTGCTATCGTGTTGCAACATGCGCACGGCCAGCGTCTTCACCCCTCGCAGAATCAGCCAGCACTCAAACGGCGAAAGAATGGCCCCGGCGCATTTCTGAAGAAAAGCTAGCCTCTCCGCCTGCTCCGGCTTGGTGCAGACTACCACCCCACCCAAGCCATCGCTGTGGCCGTTCAAAAATTTGGTAGTCGAGTGGACCACCATGTCGGCGCCGAATTCGATCGGACGCTGGAAATACGGCGACATAAAAGTGTTATCTACCACGACCTCGGCTCCGCGCTGGTGGGTAAGTTCGCTGATGGCGCGCAGATCGCATAACTCCATCAGAGGATTGGTCGGCGTCTCGAGGAACACGAGCCGGGTGTTCTTCTGCAACACGCGCTCAACATTTGCGACGTCGGAGGTGTCGACGTAAGTGAAGCTCAGCCCGAAGTTGGCCAGCACCTGATTGAACAGGCGCGGCGTTCCGCCGTAAAGATTGTGTCCGGCCACGACGTGGTCGCCCGCTTTGAGAATGGTCGCGACGGCGTTGATCGCCGCCATGCCACTACCGAAAACGCGCGATGCCGTTCCACCTTCCAGCGCGGACAGGTTCGTCTCCAACCGGTCGCGCGTGGGGTTCGACACCCGCGCGTACTCGTAGCCTTTGTGCTTGCCGATTTCTTCCTGAACGTAGGTGGACGTTGCGTAGATGGGAACCGTGACCGCGCCGGTAGCAGGGTCGGCTTCTTGTCCGGCATGGATGGCGCGCGTGGCGAAACCTGGACGTTTAAGGGTCAAAGAACTCTCCTGGGTCTAATGTTCGCGAGTCGCTTTCGCGCGAACGGCGAACGACGAGTAGCGAAGGGCGTTCCTAGATTCCGCCTTCAAATATTTTCTTCGACAAATACCGTTCTGCGGAATCCGGGATCAGCGTCACAACGCGTTTTCCCGATCCCAGCCGCTTGGCGATTTTCACAGCCGCATACACGTTGGCGCCGGCGCTCGACCCACCCAACACACCTTCGCGTGCGGCCAGTTCTTTCACCATGCCGAAGGCCTGATCGTCGGTCACCATCATGACTTCATCGCAAACCGAGGAATCGAAATTCCCCGGAATAAAACTGTTGCCAATCCCTTCCACCTTGTGCGGACCGGGTTCGCCTCCGCCCAGAATCGAGCCTTGCGTCTCCACCGCCACGGCATGCACCTTCGCCAGCCGCTCTTTCAAAAACCGCGCCACTCCGGTAAAAGTTCCTGCCGTGCCGCAGCCGATGGTGATGGCGTCGATTCGTCCCTCCATCTGCTCAAAAATCTCGGCCGCGGTAGTTTCGTAGTGATAATCGGTATTGGCGGGATTATCGAACTGCGCAGCCAAAAACGCACCCGGCTCGGAAGCCTGCAGGTCTCTTGCGCGCTGGATGGCGCCCTGCATGCCCTCGGCCTCTGGGGTGCGAGTCACCTCGGCGCCGAGGGCTCGCATGATGATGACTTTTTCCTCGGAAAACTTTTCTGGCACAAACAGCCGCACCTTGTAACCGCGGCTTACGCCAATCAAAGCCAGGCCGATTCCAGTATTCCCGGCGGTCGCTTCAATGACCGTTCCGCCCGGTTTCAGTTTACCTTCGCTCTCGGCGCGCGCGATCAGGCCAATGGCCGCGCGGTCTTTTACGCTGCCGCCCGGATTCAGATATTCGAGCTTGGCGAAAATTGCGGCCGATCCCGGCGGGGCCAGCTTCTTCATCCGCAGCATCGGCGTTTCGCCGACCAACTTCGAGATTTCGTCGCTAACGCGCAGGCGGGAAGTTGAAGTTGATGTCCAAGTAGCCACTATATAGAGAGTAAGGAACGTGAGCCACCAGCGTCAATGCGGGGATTTTGTAATTTCGCAAATTGGTAACCTGCAATTTGAGCCTGCAGATTACCGGATACAAACTTGCCAAATTATAAATTCCCAATCTATTGTGCTCCGGCGGAAGATTCCGGCCCGGCATAGTATCCGCTCTTGGTTCGCACGATGAGCTTACCGTAGTTGCGCGAACGGGCGTCGACTTTCACCTGGCGGTATCCGCCCTGGCTTTTCGGCGTCGTCGGTTTGTATCCGATTGTATACTGCGTCCGAATGTCGTGGGCCACAGTGCGGCTGATCGCGTCGACCTCGTCGAGCGTCCTGGGAAAGAACGCGATACCGCCGGTTCGATCGGAAATAATCTGCAGAGCGCGTTTGGCGTGCTTTGGGTGTTCTTCGCTCTCCAAGATTCCAATCGCGTAGACGGTTGGACCATTCTCCGCTTGCAGGCGTCGCACGGCCTGCTCCAGAGTTTCAGCGCTCTCGTTATCCTCGCCGTCGGTCACCACAAAAATGACTTTCTTTTCCAGTTTGGCGTCTTTTTTCAAATGGTCGGCGGTGGCTACCACCGCGTCGTAGAGCGCCGTGCCGCCCCGGGCCTCAATTTTTTCCAGACCTTCCTTCAGCTTATTAATGTTGGACGTGAAATCCTGGTCGAGGTAGTACTCGTCATTGAAGTTGACTATGCACACCTCATCGCCCGGATTTGACGAACGCACCAGATTCAGCGCCGCGTTGTTCACCTTTTCCCGTTTCTCACGCATGGAACCGGAGTTATCGACCACGATGCCCATCGCCACGGGTATGTCTTCGTGGCTAAAGGAAGTGATGGTCTGCGGATGATTGTCTTCGTAAACGCTGAAATCGCCTTTATCAAGATTGGTGATGATGTGTTTCTTGTCGTCAATCACCGTGGCATGGAGAACGACTTCATCAACCTGCTTGCGGAAAACAAAGACGCCGCTGTCGGAGGACTGGTCTGTATTCTGATCGGCGTTGGGTGTGGCATCCTGCCCTTTCCCGTCGGGGAGGGGCGGATTGCCACTGGACGGTGCCGCAGAGCTTGGTGCCGTAGATGCTGGCTGCGGATTTGCGGACGAGGGCGAGCTTGCACCTTGCGCGGGAACCGACTGATTTGGCGCTCCATTTTGTGTTTGCGAGTTAGACAGGGACAGTGCGGTCAGAAGGAAGAAAATCGGCAGTGCAATCTTATTCCGTCGGCGCATAGTAACCCGTCTTGGCGTAAACTTTGAGCGGAGGCAGTCCCTTGGGCGGTAAAAGCTTCACTTTGATTTTACGCCATTTGCCGTCGCGCACGTGATTCTTGGGACGATATCCCAGCACATATTGGTTTCGCAACTCGATCCCAATCTTTGTGGAAACGTCCGCCAAGTCGTTCGGGTTATCGATGGTAAAAGCCCGGCCGCCGGTCAGTTCGGTGATGTCGCTGAGCAACGCTGGTCCCAGCCGCTCCTCTTCAGTCGGGAAATAGTGGTCGTAGATACCGATAGCATAGATCAGAATGTCGGCTTCCTTCACCATGGAACGGATTTCGCCTTCCGTATAGCGGCTATGGTTATCGCCGCCATCGGAGATGATGAGCAAAGCCTTCTTCGGATATTTCGCCTGCCGCATTTTGCTCACGCCCAGGTAGATGGCATCCAGTAGCGCCGTGCGCCCCTTGGGAATCGTGTATAGGAGCCGGCTTTGAATCTCATCCACCGAGCTGGTGAAATCGGCTACCTCCTCCGGTTTATCGGAGAAGGTGATCATGAAAAACTCATCTTGGGGATTGGCTGTTTTGAAGAACTGGATCACGGCCTCACGAGCGCGCTCGATCTTGCTGCTCATACTGCCGCTCATATCGAAAATCACTCCGATCGAAACCGGAGCATCTTCGCTGGAAAATGTCTTGATCTCTTGTTGGTCTTTGCCCTCGAAAAGGTTGAAGTTGTCGCGGTCGAGGCCGGTTACCAGCCGGTTCATGGGATCGGTGATCGTCACCGGCACCAGCACCATGTCCACGTCCACTTTCAAGGGCTTGGTGTGGGTCTTGAGTGCCGGATCGATCTCCGGCTCTTTGGCCGCCGCAGGCTGAATGCGCGGCTGAATGTGAACGTCCTCAATCGAATTCTGGGCGAAAAGCGGCAAACCGCCGCACGCAGCAACCAGCAAAAGTATTGCAAAGGAGAAGCGAGCCGAGAACTGTCTGCCGCACGGCATAGGCCCCACTGAATCTGCCCGGGAAGGCAACCCGCCTCCGAAAGCGGGCCACAACAATCTCTATGAGGCGGATGGTAGCACACTCTCGAAAAAGTGTTGTTACCTTTTCGAACGCGACCTTTAGATTCCTCTGCTGCCCAGAAGGTGGTTTGTGCATATTTTTTCTCTCCCATCGCTTCGGGCTGTAGCTGGATTGCGCCTGCTACAATTCTGGCTTCCTCCGCATGGCATATATTTTCCCTTTTCGAGCCTGGCGTTACGACCCAGAGCGGGTGTCCCTCCCGCAGGTCGTCACTCAGCCATACGACAAGATCACGCCTGAAATGCAGGAACGCTACTACCAGGCCAGTCCCTACAACCTGATCCGCATTATTCTCGGGAAACGACTGGCGGAAGATGGGTTGGCCGAAAATGACGGTCTGGCCGGAAGCAAGGAAAAAGAAAAGGGAAATATATATACCCGGGCTGCGGCATCGTTCCAAAACTGGCGCCAAACGGGCATTTTGAGTCGCGATCCAGAACCTTCCATCTACCTTTATTCCCAAACATTTAGTGTTCCGGGAACCGAGACCCGGGTCGAGCGGCGGGGGTTTATCGCCCTCGGTGGGATACACGAATATTCGGACGGCATCGTTTTCCGCCACGAACAAACCCTGGCTAAGCCCAAGGCCGATCGCCTGGATCTGCTGCGCGCCACTCGAGCCCATTTCGGCCAGATCTTCATGATTTACAACGGCGTTGGTACGGTCGATGCCCTGCTCGGCTCGTCAGCCAGCCGAAGTGCCGACATAGACGTCAGCGACGAATATGGCGTCGTGCACCGCGTCTGGGAGATCTCCGACGCGTCGGTCATCAAGTCGGTGCAGGAAGCGATGCGGGATCGCAAGCTTATCATCGCCGACGGCCATCACCGCTACGAAACTGCTTTGGCTTATCGCAAAGAGCGCCGAGCTTCGGGTGAAACCGGACCCGGCCTGCCTGCTCCTTACGATTCGGTGATGATGACCTTCGTCGATATGGATTGCCCCGGCCTAGTAATTCTGCCCACGCACCGCCTAGTCTTCGGCCCGCCATCTTTTTCGCCTGATCGATTTCAGACGGAGGCGCGGAAATTCTTTAGTATCGAAGAAGTTGATGCCGGAATCGATGCCGTCCGCGCCACTGCCATTCTGCGCCAAGCCGGCCATGCCGGGACGGCGCTGCTCGCAGTTAGCAGGGAACGAGCGTTTCTGCTGGATACACCCAAAGCAACCGGCTCCAACTTCTTCGGCAATCTTTCTTTGCGCCAGCAGGCGCTCGATGTCGTGCAATTGCACAAATGCCTGCTCGAAGGCGTTCTCAAGATTTCCGAGGAGGTGATTCGTAATCAGGAAAACGTATCCTATTGCCGCGAGCCGGCAGATGCTTTGTCCCAGGTACAGGCCGGAAATGCCCAAATGGCGTTTCTGATGAACCCCGTCCGCGTCGAGCAGGTTCGCGACATCGCCCTGGCCGGCGAAGTGTTGCCGCAGAAGTCCACCGATTTCTATCCCAAGCTTTTGAGTGGACTCACAATTTATGCGCTGGAGTAGAAACCTGCTGTTCTCAGTTGCAAATTCTCAGGTCTCAGTGCGTCGCGAGTTACTGAGAACCGAGCACTGGGAACTGAGTGGGGGCGTTCTGGCCATTCTGCTGATCGGCGTTACTGTCCTGATGTCCGCAGCGCCCCCGGCGCCCTCGGAGAACGAAAAGCACCTTTCCGTCTATTCTCCCGTCGCGCTCTATACGCTTCCTGTTGTGGAGCGGGGCGGCCGCGATTACGTCGGTCTGCTCGAACTGCTGGAGCCACTGGGCCGCGTAACTACCGAATCTAACGGTCGTTCTTTGAAACTCCGCTACAACGCGCTCGATGCCGAATTTGTCACCGGAAAAACACGAGCCAAAATTCGCGGCCGCGATTTCGATTTTCTCGCTCCGTTTCTCATCGAAAACTCGCGCGGCTTGGTTCCGCTCAGCTCTCTCACCTCGTTGCTGCCCCATTTCCTGGGCGCGCCGGTCAATTTCCACGAAAGCGCGCGTCGCCTGTTTATCGGGGACGTTGGCATTCAACCCAGTTTTCGCTTGGACGCCGGCAATCCGCCGCGCCTGGCGCTGAGTTTCAGCTCGCCGGTCAACCCAACCATCTCCACCGAGCCGGGCAAGCTGCGTATGGTCTTTAAGCGCGATCCCGTCGTGTCTCCCGGAAGCCAGTCGATTTCGTTCGACAACCCCATCATCACCCACGCCACATACTCCGAAAATAATGGCGACGCCGAACTGGATGTAGCCGCGAATCAGCCGCTCATGGCAACGTTTGGTAATGACCGCAGGACAATCGTGGTCGCTGCGGTCCCGCCCAGCGCAGCCGGGCCCGCTGGGACAGCATCGCCGAATCCGGCACAGCCAGTTCGCGCGCCCAATGCCGCTTCGGGCAGTAGCAACAACGCCGTTCATCGCATTGTTGCCATCGTCGATGCCGCGCACGGTGGCGACGAACGTGGAGCTGCCTTGAGCGACACACTGGCCGAAAAAGACGTGACGCTGGGTTTCGCGCGCCTGCTGCGCCATGAACTGGAGGTTCGCGGATTCGCCGTCGCCATGCCGCGCGATGCCGACATGGATTTGTCTCTCGACCAGCGCGCCGCAGCCGCCAACGGAGCCAGCGCCGCAATTTACATCGCACTGCACGCGACTTCACAGGGCAGCGGCGCGCGCGTCTACACCGCGCTCCTGCCGGTAGAAGGCGAGAGCAAAGGAGTTTTTCACGCCTGGAATGCAGCTCAGGCGCCCGCTTTGCCGGTCAGCCAGACGGTCTCAACGGCTATCGTTGCCGAACTACAAAAGAAAGGTTTTGCGGCTCAGAGATCTTCGGCCTCGCTGCGGCCACTGAACAACGTGCTTATGCCGGCAGTCGCGGTAGAGCTTGCGCCCGGCCCCAATGGCGTCGCTGAGCTGGCGTCCGCAAATTATCAACAAAAGGCCTCGGCTGCGATTGCCGATGCAGTCACCTCCCTCCGCGACCGGTTAGGAGTGCAGCAGTGAAAGAATCGTGGGATCGGGCCATTGGGTCATCTGGCGATCTGCGACCGGATGCGCTCGACTTCCGATCGACCGATCACCAGATCATCCAATCTTCCGATCGAGGTGGCCACTCGTGATTCCTCGTCATCTCCTGATCGCCGTAGCCGCGCTGCTGGTGCTCGTGGTCGCCATGGGAATCTATCTTCGCCAAATGCGGAGGCAAGCCGGCGAGGTCGAATCTCCCGCCGCTGAAGCCGGGCCGGTCGCGCCGCCGCCTTTCGGTCCAACCGAGACCGTAACTCTGTATGTCGCCGATGACAATGCGGGAACGCTGCGTCCGCGATCGGCGCAGATTCCGCTGCCAGGAGGACGCCAACAGCGCGCCGAGGAGCTTCTGCGCGCGCTGTTGCGTATCTACCAGCAACCGGGCGCAGCTCATCCGCTGTCATCGGCATCGGATATTCGCAGCATCTACCTTGTCGATCCGGGCGCGGCGGTCATTGATCTGAATGCCGCTTTCGCCGATCAGCATCGCTCCGGCATTCTCAGCGAGCAGCTCACGGTGAATTCGCTGGTCGAGACGCTGGCCGTCAACGTTCCTGGCATCCAGCGGGTGAACATTCTGGTGGAAGGCAAAACCCGCGACACGCTGGCTGGCCACGCTGACCTCACCGACTGGTTTGACGTAGCGGCAGTGGAGCAATCGGCCGGTCCATAGAGCGCCAATCAGTAAGGCAGCCGCGAGCCACGAGCCTCGGGCTGCGAGTTTCGAGCAGTGCGAGAAACCGGCTTGCTCGAAGCTCGCAGCTCGTAGCTCAAAGCTGGCAATCGTTTAGAATCCTTCATACATGATCTTTCGCAGCGATAATCGCGCTCCCGACCAGATTCGTCCCGTTAACATCGTTCCCGACTTCATCTCGACGGCCGAAGGCTCGGCGCTGATCGAGATCGGCAACACGCGCGTCATCTGCACGGCGTCGGTCGAAGAGACGGTGCCAACGTTCCTGCGCAATTCGGGCAAGGGATGGATCTCGGGCGAATACGGAATGCTGCCGCGCTCGACGCTGACGCGCACGGCGCGCGAATCGGCCAAGGGACGGCAAAGCGGGCGCACGCACGAAATTCAGCGCCTGATCGGACGCTCGCTCCGCGCCGTCACCGATCTGAAGCATTTGGGCGAGCGCACCATCTGGATCGATTGCGACGTGATTCAGGCCGATGGCGGAACGCGAACGGCGTCGATTACCGGAGCGTTCGTCGCTCTTGGCTTGGCTTTGCAGCGGCTGGTGGATGCGGGAACGTTGAGCGCCGCGCCGATCAAGGATTTTGTTGCGGCCATCAGTGTGGGGATTGTGGATGGCGAAGTTTTTCTCGACCTGAATTACGAAGAAGATTCGCGCGCCGATGTCGATATGAATTTCGTCATGACCGCAAGCAACAAAATTGTCGAACTGCAGGCGACGGCTGAGCACCAGGTTTTCGACGACGCGCAACTCGCGAAAATGATGTCGCTCGCGCGGCAGGGCATCCAGTCGCTGATCGCGAAGCAGCAAACGCTGCTCGGGACGCTGGCTCTGAGGCAGTGAGCTTAGAAAGCGCTGTGTTTACCAGTTGGTTACGTCCCCCCCTTACATGAGGACCGTTTTGGGAAGCCGACGTGCTACACGAAACCAAGGATTTTCGCAGATGGCAGGATGATTGTCTGTGGGTGGGATCACAGGTGGGTTGTGATGATTCGCCGAAATTAGCCGGCGCTCGAGAGTTGGTTTCCCAGTTTGCCATATCTCGCTTCGTGGTCGCACTTGATCTTATGTTCTTGCCCCTTGTTTATACAGCGGCCTACAATAACCGATATGGAGATTTCCCTCGCGCCGGAACTGGAAGCCAAGCTAAACCGCATCGCCTCCGAAGCGGGCAAAGCGCCGGACGAGGTCGTGCGGGAACTGGTTGCGAGTCACCTTGAACACGACGAATGGTTTCGTCAAGAGGTCGGCAAGGGTCTTGCCTCGCTCGATCAAGGCAAAACCGTCTCTCACGAGGACGTGCGCCGCCAGATGGACCGAATTCTCGGTTCGTGATTGCGTTCCCTAATGAAAATCGAGTGGTCGCCCGAAGCGGCGGCTGACTTTGCAGGGATTGTCGCGTATATCCACGAGCGGAATCCTTCTGCCGCTGATCGCGTTGCGCGTACCATGTACGACTCTGCCGCCGCGCTCAAATCGTTCCCTAATCGCGGGAGACCGGGCCGAGTCGATGGCACTCGCGAGCTAGTCTTAGCTCCGCTCCCGTTCATCGTCGTCTATCGAGTGAAACGGAACGTAGTGGAAATTGCGAGAGTTCTGCACGGAGCGCAGCGCTGGCCGTAGGGTGCTGCTGCTGCAGTTGGTCGTTGCTAGACCGTCACTAGAAAGCTGTCATAGAAGTCGTCATAAGACAGAATCTCGGTTTCAAGACCCGCCGCCTGTGCGACTTCGCGCAAGCAGCGCTCCTGCTCGCCGTATTTTTCCGCAGTAATGAACTTGTCGCAGTAGGGCAGATGCACCGCCATGAACATATCGTTGCGACCTGCTCCGAACTTCTCGCCGTCCTCTGGACTCACTGCGCGATCGTACCAGGACAACAACATCGCGTAGATTATGGCGCGGAACGGCGGACAGGCATCAATGAACTCCCTGACGGTTGTTTCGCTGGCGTTTGTCTCAGACACATGATCATAGAGAAGTTTGCCCATGTTCCAAATTAGGTTTGACCCGCTCTGCAACCGGGCGATGCACTCCCGGAAGGTAGACGGCGGAGCCTCGCCATATTTCTTAAAGACCGCTTCCAGTTCAGGGCGAAGACCCGACCACATATCTTCGTACTCCTTCTTCCGAGCCTTCAGGTCCATTCTCTGGTCCGCAGATAGTTTCTCGTCAGCCACCAGTTCCCGTCTGCGGATGCCCCGCTCATAGTCCCGTGCTCTCACGTCTACCGTCCTCCAGTCGAAGACGGCGGGACTCCTGTGGTGTTCCACTACCATGCGCTTGGTCAGCTCGTTGTGCGGATAAATGCATTCGCTCAGCCCGTCTTGGATGCGGGCGCAGTAGGCGAAGAGCGCGGTCCGTTTGATGGGGTCGGCGGTTGCTACCATCTCGTCAATACTCAAGCCAACGAAGCGAAAAAACAGCCCCGACTTCAGACCCGCTAGCACGATCTCCGCGCGAAAACCATCCTTAAGCAGCTCGTTGTGAGTGCTTGTGTCGAAGCTAACTATGGGTATATCGCCAATCATAGAATATCCTTTCCAATTTTACTGCAGCCGCGGAACCGACTTCGTGGGAGGAAGTCCCTGACGCGCCCTTGCTGAACGAAGGAACGCAGGGGTCCTTCGACTGCGCGGGAACTTCACTTCGTGAAGTTTCCGCGCAGGATGACAACGCGAGAGATGAGACGTTCGTCCCTGGCTGCGGAGAACGCGTTGTGCTGCTGACCGTCCCGCGACCCATCTTTCGAAAAAAGCGCGAAAGGTGGGGCACCCGCTTTTCTTCTCTGCCGACAGTTAAAACAGGAGAAACTCGTTGGCGGTCAAGTCAGCCTTAGTGAACGTCGGCGAGAGTCAAAACCCCATCCCTGCGCAAAGAGACGCGCAAGGACGGGATACGCTCGTGGCTGGTGGTTGTTTATAATCTCTGATTCCAGTCTTTAACTCTTGCTGGGCAAGGACACTCCCTCTAGGGACAGGCATTCCAAGGGCTGATATTCCAGGGGCTGGCGTTCTAAGAACGCTCACTCTAAGGAACACGCATTCAGAGGACATTCATTGGCACTCGACGAAAATATTTATGAAATACGGCGCGATAAGCTGAAGAAGATCGAGGCGCTCGGTCATGCGGCGTATCCGCGGAAGTACAACTTCAGCCACACGGTGCCGCAGATTCTGGCGGAGTATGGCGGGCAGACGGCGGAGGAGCTGGAGTCTCCGCGGGTGACGGTGCGGGTTGCGGGACGCATAATGGCGATACGGCTGATGGGCAAGGCCGGGTTTGCGCACCTGCAGCAGGATGGGCAGCGGCTGCAGATCTACGTGAAAAAAGACGCGGTCGGCGAGGCCGGCTTCGAGTTGTGGAAGCTGCTCGACCTGGGCGATCACATTGGCGTGCGCGGATATCTGTTTCGCACGCGCACGGGGGAACTGAGCATTCATGCCGAGGAGTTGACGTTTCTTTCGAAAGACCTACTACCTTTACCGGAAAAATTTCACGGGCTGACCGACGTGGAGTTGCGCTACCGGCAGCGGTATGTCGATCTGGTGATGAATCCGGAGGTACGCGAGGTATTTTTGAAGCGCAGCAAGCTGGTGCAATCGCTGCGGCGGTATTTCGATGGGCAGGGATTCATGGAAGTTGAGACGCCGATGATGCACGCGATTGCGGGCGGAGCGGTGGCGCGTCCGTTTAAGACGCATCACAACACGCTGGATATGGATTTGTTTTTGAGAATCGCTCCGGAACTGTATTTGAAGCGGCTGACGGTGGGCGGATTCGATCGCGTGTATGAGATCAACCGCAATTTTCGCAATGAAGGCTTGGGTTGGAGGTGGAATCCTGAGTTCACCATGCTGGAGGCGTACCAGGCGTACACGGATTATCTCGGCATTCTGGATACGACGCAGGGCGCGATCGAGCAGGCGGTGAAAGACGTGACCGGCGCAACGAAGACGAAGTGGGGCGAGCAGGAGATTGACTGGTCGCATGGGAACTGGCGGCGCATGACGATGCGCGAGGCGATTACGAAGTTCTGGCCGGAGAAAGCGGGGACGGCGCCGGCGCGGAATGATTTCGCTTCACGGGAGTCGGTGGAAGCGCTGGTAGAGCGGGTGCGCGGGGCGGGGATCAGTTTGGCGTATGACGCGGCGGCTCCGGTGGGGAAGGCGATTGCCGGAATCTTTGAGGCGGTCGCCGAGGAACACTTGACGCAGCCGACGATTATTTATGAATTTCCGACGGCGGTGTCGCCGCTCTCGAAACAAAAGCCGGACGAACCGGACTGGACCGAGCGCTTTGAAATCTTCGCGGGGAAGATGGAGATTGCGAATGGGTTCAGTGAACTGAACGATCCCGAAGATCAGCGGCGGCGATTTGAAGCGCAGCTGAAAGAGCGGGAACGCGGCGACGAAGAAGCGCACCAGATGGATGAGAATTACATCAATGCGCTAAGTTACGGCATGCCTCCGGCGGGAGGAGTGGGCGTGGGAATCGACCGTGTGGCGATGCTTTTGACCGACTCGCACACGATTCGCGATGTGATTTTGTTTCCGCTGCTGCGGCCGGAGAAGATCTTTACCGCGGAGGACGCAGAGGACGCGGAGAAACATTAGCGCGGGGGCCGCGTACCTAAACAATCACTTGAAGTATGGCTGCGGCCGACTCATGCTGAAGATAGTTTGAGTCTTCGCCAGGGCGGCGCTGTCGTAATGCCACTTCGCGCGTTGGGTCGACAGCGCTTTGCTTCTTCAGATATTCAAAGTTCTCGTCAGATGCTGGACGTCCCGTGGAGCCGTCATCCTTCCATTGCCTGCTCATTCTTTCAAATACGGCAGCATCTCGCGAAACGCGGGCGCGCCTGACGAGCGCAGGAGTTCGTAGATAATCATTTCGGTCGAAGAGAGAATGGCTCCGGCGGCGCGCATACGGTCGAGTCCGACGCGCCAGTTTAATTCGGTGCGGGAGCTGACGGCGTCGGAGGCGACGTGAACGAGATAGCCGTCGCGGAGCGCTCCGAGCGCGGTTTGCATGACGCAGATGTGGGTTTCCATGCCGCAGAGCAGGACGGTGGTGCGCTGGCCGGGCAAGCGCTTGAGCAGGGAGCAGAAGACATCGCTGCCGAAGCAGGAGAACATAAGCTTGTCAATGGCGGGAGTTTCGGGCAGCATGGAGGCAATTTCGGGCACGGTGTTGCCTAAGCCCTTGGCGTATTGGGTGGTAACAATCGCGGGTATTTTGAGGATTCCGGCGAGGCGAATGAGGAGTTGCGCGTTGCGCACCAGGCGCTCTTTTTCCCAGATGGGCGGAAGCAGTTTTTCCTGCATATCGACGACGATGAGCGCACACTGCTCGGCGATGAGCGGGCGGAGCGCTATTTCGGCGTAGTCGGCGGGAGCGGTGAGGTTCTCAAAGCTGGTGGCCATGGATACTCCTTCGGAGGAATGTCGAGGTTCGATCTGAGGGAATTCTATCGCGAAGCGGCGAGTGCGGTCGCGGATTTACGGCTTGCTGTGCGGCATGACTTGCGTGTCTGTGGAGTTGCTGGCGTGTTGACCGGCGTTCAGCCTCGACCATAAAATGAACTCACGGCTTGGTGTTGTGCCGACGCGCTGCTGCCCCCTCGTTCAACGGCTAGGACAGCTGACTCTGGATCAGCATATCGGGGTTCGAATCCCTGGGGGGCAGCCAAATCTTCTCCGCATCGATACTCAAATACTCAGCGTCCCGAACGTCAATTTGTGCACATTTCCGACTTGAGGTCGCGGAGTGGGGAGCCGCTGTCTGCGCGGATCGCCGAGACCAGTTGTCGTATTCGTCATCGTTCGATCTCAGCTGCCCTAGCAGCTGTGAACACGAGAAAAAAGCCGGGCGAGGACGCCCGGCTCTCCACTACAGTCTTTAGTCTCGTGTGTCAATCCCGTGACATCAGTCTCCTGAGGGCATCAGTTCGTCGAAGGCTTCCCAGTTGGACAGGAGCGACGTATCGACGGCTGGCACCTCGCCAGGGTTGATGTCATCGGCGGGACGCGAGCCGGCCAGCAGATCGACGACGTCAGTGAACTGCGCCTCTTCGGTGGAACCCTTGAGCGCAGTGGTGGACGTAGCGCCGCCGGTAATGACCTGCTGCACGGCGTCGAAGTATCCGGTGCCGACGAAGCGCTGGTGCTTCACCGCTTCATAGCCGACCTGCTGCTCGCGGAGGAATTCCTTTTCCTGCAAACGCGAGTAAGCGGTCATGCCGGCCTG
>JASHOU010000001.1 GCA_030038475.1 Terriglobales bacterium
GTTCGAGCACAATCCACTTAATCCGCTTACGCGCTTTGCTGTGAGGCTTTGTCCATTCGACGTCGGAGTGGTGCTGGTTTGGCCGCACAAGTTGCTGGGCTACCTTAGGCAGGCGGCTCTTCCGCCGCGGCGGCGTGACTACATTACATTTTTTCCGCGCTGGCTAGCGTGGCTTAGGCCTCTCGAGTCCAGGCTCAGTTGGTGCCCCGTCGGAGCACAGTACGTGGTGGTGAGTGAAAAAGTACCGGGCTGAGAACCAAGTTCTTACAAATTAAGATGTCGGAATGCACCGAACCTTCGTTCTAACGACTAAGGTGACGCAGACTACCAAATTGAGAATCGCAGCGGAGCCTTACTTCACGATTGAGGTCAGATCGCATCGGACCCGCCTCCCCTCCGGGATACTCGTGTCGAGGCTGCTTCCAGGCGTGCTCGGAAGTGTGCTGTGTCTACTCAATAACCTTGATGTTATTCATGGAATGTTTGCTGCGCCACCGGGTTACCATCCGCTCTTAGTGCAGCGTAGCCCTGATATTGCCCAATATTTGACGTGGCTCCGAGGGCTCGAGAACAGTTGGCTCTTACCTAACTATCATGCACCGTGGACGACACCAAAGGGTCTTGTTGTGCCAGGATTGGTGCCAGTCTCCATCCTGGAGAAGTCGCTTTCGATCAGTCCCGCGGTTGCTCTGCAGGTGTTCAGCCTTGTAGGCTACGTTTGCACCGCCTACGCTCTAGCGTTCGCGTATAGGACGTTCTGCCGATCACGGGCGCAGGCTCTTTGGTCTTTTGTCATTGCGCTCGCGTGTGTCCCAGTGGCGTCACTGCCGGGCCTACTGAGGATCAGCGGAGGTCACGGCCTGTTTAGCGACTCTGCCGGCGCCGTTGAATTCATATACACTTCTGACGGATTCCTTCACGGACTCGGGGCCTGGGTTTTTACCACGTATGGCACGTGCGCCCAGGTGCTATCCGTCGCGTTGCTGGCGCGTTATTGTAACTCGCATGAGCGCCGGTGGCTGATGTGGCTCGCTATCGCATGTTGTATTTCCGCGTTAGTCCACCCCTTTGAGGTCTTTGTCACAGTTACGGTGGCCTCCGTCGTGCTGCTCCAGCAAGACGAGTCACTTATAGCGAACTTAGCGAACCTCGGCAAGATATTACTCGGCGGTGCGATCGGACTGCTCCCCCATATTATCGGGTCGCTCCGTGTTCCTTGGCTTCACGAGGTAGAGAGCGCGAATCGGCACTTTGTATTCGTAACCCCCGCGCAGCTGCTGGCGTGGCTGGGCGTGCCGTCGATCTTAGTTGTGCTTCTGTTGCTTCTCGGTTACCCGAGGAGACGGGAGCCAAACGTGTTGATACTCAAAACATGGTTTATTTCGACAATTGTAGTTTTTTACTTGCCGGGGATACCATTTGCAATGCACATGTTGGACGGTCTCTTTTTGGCCGTCGGCATGCTCTTGGCAGTTCAATGCGAGGAACTGTTTCCGCGCCGCTTTTTCAGCTCTAAGCCGGCTCTTTTGCTTGCGATGTTAGTTTTGGCTTGGATGCTATACCCCCATGTTGCTTTTCGTCTGCGAGCTTGGAACGATGGCAATCGTCCGGCAAATGACTTTCCGTTTTCCACGGCGGTAGGGAGTGACGATGAATTTGCGGCTGTGCAGTGGCTGCGCCAGCACGCCAGTCCAAACGATCTGGTGCTGGCCACCGAAGACGCGGCACCATGGATTGCAACTGTGCCAGTCCACAGCTTTGCGAGCCACTACGTATTCAGCCTTCAAATGGAGCGCCCCCGTGACGCGGCTGTAAGGCGAGCGTTCTTTGACGGGGAACTGACTTCGACTCAGGCACACGATTTCGAAGACACCTTTGGTTTTCGGTTTTTTGTGGTACCCGGCGGGAGCCGGGCGACGTCTTATCTGGGTAGGGCGATCATGAGGGCACATTTCAGTAGCATCTCGATATACGAAATACCAGAGGCCCGCATGAAGCCGTACGGAGACGCCAAAATCGTTCAGATGGGTAGCCTATAACCGCATCAATATGTGGTCATGGGTTTCGGTATTTCGTAGCCTCATTGATGAGCACTCCCCGGGGACCGATCATGCGATCCATCATCTTGCTCTTCGTGACCGCGATTGCCGCCGCGCAGACTCCGACTTTGGTACACGTGTCGAGTGGCGAGAACAGCCGAGCCGTACAATTCTATTCGGCTCTGGACTACTACGTGAATTACGCGGAGCCAACCATTGCGGGAAACTGCGCGGGCGTTTTCGTGTTCTGGAACAATTCGAATTCTCCAAGCGTTACGGTGAGCGATGACGCTGGGGATATGTACGGATCACCGGTGGCGCAAGTTATTGGTGCAAGTTACGCCGCCGCTGTATGGGTCGCACCCAATGTGACCTCCGGAGCACATCAGCTTGATCTGCACTTCAACGCCCCGACAAGCGATATAGTTCCCATCACGTTTGAAGAGGCCGAGTGTGCGACGTCCTCTCCCGTAGATGTGGCAAGCGGACAAGAATCGAGTGGAACAAGCATTTCGGCAGGAAGTCTCACCCCCAACTCCCCCGGCGAAATGCTGCTTCAGTTTGCAGCTTTTGAAAATAATGGCGTTCCGGCGACCAGCTCCATGACGGCCGGTTCACAGCCCGACATCACCTGGAACCTGGAGATCGCAGAGTTACTCGACGGCACCGGAATGCAATCGGGTATCTACAATTCGACTTCTGCGATCAATCCGACTTTTTCGACTGGCAAATCGAACACTTATATTTCGATTGCGATCGCACTGGAAACTGCCAATTCCGGTGGCGTGCCGAGCGGTATGCACGTCATTAGTGAGCAGCATGTAAGCATGTTTTCGACCGCCGACGGTGGTCCGGGATACGCGGATCCTTCGGTCACACAATTCCCGTGCGCCGGAAATCTTGTGGTCGTCATGGCCAATGGGGGAAGCCCGATCACTAGCATTGCTGAGAACGGCGCCGATCTCTCCTATGCTCCCCTTGGAACGACGTACCCGGCGACCTATATCGGCACGGGCGCCTCAGAAAGCGAGCAGGTTTTCTTTGCGACCAATCACAGTTGCAACAACGGGAATACATTTACGATTACTCCCGATCTTACTTATACGGGTAATGGCGTCGATTATGACTATACCCTAGTGTTTTACGACGTCGCAGCCGCTTCTAGCTCACCTTACGATACCGCTTCAACGAGTTCTGGCGAAGTTACATCTTGCTCCGCTCCCTGCAATTTGACAGGACCAACACTTACTCCATCGGACGGGAACGAGATGATTTTCAATATGTCGAGCGAATGGTACAACCAGGTTAGCGGTATTTCTGGAGGCGGGATAAGCGATACCTACTACATCTTAAGTACGGAAAGTGGTCCCGAAAATCCGGCAGTGGACCAGGACAATGGCTGGGCGCACTATTACACGACCTCGACATCTTCATACTCGGTGACGTGGACCTATACCTCAACAACACAGGTCCAAGGCTATTGGGCTGCAGTCGCGGCGGGATTTCAAGGAGGTTTATGTGTGGTCGTCGACGCCACCATTTGCGGAGCGCAAGGAAAGTAATGGACAAGCAAACGCTCGTTGTTTCCCATTTCACTGTGATCGAACAAAGTACCTCAAGTAGTGTGATCGAAAGATCTGGGTTTAGGAGGTCACTGTCAGCAATAGACGTGGTCGTGTACGCCACCATTCTGGTTGTCGGGTTTGCGTTGTTAAGCTTTTACATAAAGACTCCTGATCTAACACTCGATGCGACTTACCCAGAGTTAGCCAAGTCGTTGGTGAAAAACGGATCCTACACTTTCGATTTTCGAACAGAAACGATGTTTCCGCCGGGTTTCCCGCTGATGGTTGCGTTCATTGAAAAGCTGTTCGGCACAAGTCAGGCCGTGTTATTTCACGTAATTGCGGTTTGCGCAACACTGGGGCTTTTAGTCACCTATGAGCTTCTTCGCCGTGTCGAGAGCCGTACCGCTGCTGCGACGATCTGTCTTTTGCTGGCAACTTCCCAGTCTTTCTTTTCTTTCGTTACTGAGATGCCATTTGCGGAAATGCCGTATTTCTTATTTAGCTCGGCAGCTCTACTGCTTGCCTGGAAAATGGCTCACTCAAAAGGAGGCGCAAATCAATACGGTAGGATGCTGGTTTTGGGTTTTGTTTTGGCTTTTGCCGTATTGATCCGTTCTGTTGGCATCAGCCTGGTCATGGGACTGTGTCTTTGGACGGTGACGCCTATCTTCAAGAAACGCCGATTAGTTCGTGAGCGTCTTGCGACATTTATCATCCCGGTGATTTTCGGTCTCGTTGCGCAGATCGGTTGGTCGACGTGGGCAAAGCCTCGGCAGGTGATCGAATGGACGTTGCCGGGATGGCCACAGTCCTACACTTCACAATTGCTCATCAAAAATGGCAACGACCCGGAATTGGGTTATGCGCGCCTGAGCGATATACCAGGCCGGATCGCCACGAACGCCACAGCACGAGCCGCTGAGGTCAGTCAACTATTGACCAGACGCGAGACAGGAACGCAATTTTGGTCTTCTCCGCTCATAATCGGTGTGATCGTGCTTATCGCCATCGGCTTATTAGGTTCGTTGTTGAAGGAAGGAGGAGAGGTCCTTGACTGGTATTTTCTCTGTCACGAGGCTCTGTTCTTGCTGTGGCCATGGGAAACCGAGACCCGCTTTGTTCTTCCAATTGTCCCGCTGGCTTGGCTGTATCTTTGGCGAGGAGCGAAGGTGATCTGGAAGTTGGCGAAAAGCCACACTCAGCAAGCCGGTCTCGGTATTCTCGTGTTCGGAGCGCTTCTTACAGTTCAATTGGCCAACGTTGCGATGCATACAAGCGAAAAGCGTTATCAGCCGATTTTAGCAGGGTGTTTCTGGGCTCTTCTCTCTCTTGTCGGATCATCGATGTTGCTGATGAGATTTGTCCGAACATCAGCTGGAGCTAGCAAGTGGATGGATTTGTTAAAAGAAATCCCTTCTAGACATCGTCGTCTCTTCAAGGCAATCCCAGTCTTCGCGCTGCTCGGCCTCGTGGTCTATGGGTTTGTGCTGCAAGTAGACACTATGCGCTATAACGAGAATCCTGACTTGACACAAGGCCCTTGGTACCAAGACATCGAAGCAGCCGAGTGGATCCGCTCGCACGAACCAGTTGATGAAGTGGTCATGGCACGCAAGCAGGATCTCGTATTTCATTATA
>JASHOU010000105.1 GCA_030038475.1 Terriglobales bacterium
CTATTACATTAATTGACATAATTGGAATACCTTCGCGTGTCTGAAAGGCTGCCGAACTGATTACGCCTCGCTTGACATTCGCCTAACCTTCGCCTATGCTGCGCGCATGGCGATCACTCGGCGGCAACGCGAGCTCTACGACTTCATTTCGCGCTTCGTGGCGGAGAAGCAATACTCTCCATCGTTTGAAGAGATCAGGGAAGGCATGGGGCTGAATTCTCTGGCGACGGTGCATAAGCACGTCACCAACCTGGAAAAAAAAGGCCTGCTCACGCGCGACTACAACCGGAGCCGGTCGATCGATCTGATCCCGCCGCGCGGGAAGCTGAAGCAATCGATGGCGGTGAATACCGGGGTAGTCTTGCCGCTGGTGGGCAGGATTGCCGCGGGCCGTCCGATTGAAGCGGTCGAGCACAGCGAAACCATTTCGCTCGCGGACTTTGTGCGGTCGAAAGAGGTGTTCGTACTTGAAGTGCGCGGCGAGTCTATGCAGGACGAAGCCATTCTCGATGGCGACTATGTGCTGGTGGAGAAGACGAAAAATGCGCACAACGGAGATATTGTGGTCGCGCTCATCGACTCATCGGACGCGACCCTGAAGCGTTTTTTCCGCGAGGGCGACAATATCCGCTTGCAGCCTTCGAATGCGACGATGAAGCCGATTATCGTGCCCGCGGCTGCGGTGGAAATTCAGGGACGAGTGATCGGCGTGCTGCGGAAATATTGAGCGCAGGGCCGGTTGCGCGAAAAACCGCGGTCACCAACTAAAATGCCAGCCGCGGGGCGCTAGCCCAGATGCCGGTTGAGCGCCTTCGAGATGTCGTCTTTGGAGCGGTAGCCGACAAGTTGCTCCACGACCTGTCCGTTTTTAAAAACGAGCAGCGTGGGGATGCCGGTAACCTTGTAGCGCATGGGGGTTGCGCCGTTGCGGTCAACGTCCATTTTACCGACTTTGATCTTGCCCTGATATTCTCCGGCCAGTTCTTCCACGATGGGAGCGATAGCGCGACAGGGGCCGCACCACGAAGCCCAGAAATCGACCAGCACAGGCTTGTCGGACTTCAACACATCGGAATCAAAATTAGCGTCGGTGACTTCGACGGTTGCACCTGTGTGTGGTTTCGATGGAATCTGACCTTCAGAAGTGTTGCTTGGCATTCACCCTCCCAATTTCTGATTTCCCGCAAATAAAACCTTTTAATCCCCGTAGGGGCGGGACTTCTATCGTAGCATCATTTGTTAGATGCTGGGCAACGGAGGAAGACGCAAGCGGGGCGGGCGTTCAGTTTGCTGAATCACAACCAGAGGCAGGCGGGGCGGAGGCGGTGCTCAGAAGCGCCGTAGAATAGTTGATTTCGGGAAAGTTACCACTTTGACAAACGGAAGTTCGACCGGACTCGACAAACGGGAGTTCGGCTGAGTCAGAATTCTCGATGAAATCTGACGCTTTGAATCTTTCTGCTCATGCCTGACGCGCTCGACAATCTTTGGCTCGACAATCTTTGCGTGGTGCTGGTGGGAACGCGCAATCCGCTCAACCTGGGCGCGGCGGCGCGCGCGATGAGCAATTTTGGAGTCAGGCGATTGAGAGTGGTCAATCCTTATGATGTGGCTTTTCGCGAAGCGCGTTCGGCGGTGGGCGCGGCCAAGCTGCTGGCCAATGCCGAGGAGTACGCGAGCGTGGCCGACGCAGTCGCAGACTGCGGGCTGGTGGTGGGGACGACAGCTGTGGGGAGACGAGAACTGCAGCATCGGCTGCGGCGGCTGGATGAGGGCGCGCGCTTTATCCATCGACGAATGCGGAGCGGAGCGGTCGCGTTGCTGTTTGGGTCGGAAAAGGTGGGATTATCAAATCGGGACCTGAGCCACTGCGATTGGCTGATGCGCATTCCGACGCGCGAAGAGCATGGTTCGATGAACCTGGGACAGGCGGTTGCGGTTTGCCTGTATGAACTGGTGCGGGCTGAGGGTGGACGGCGAAGGAGTGCGTTGGCGGCGAGCGAGCCAAATACGAAAAAGGCAAATGCCAATTCAGAAGATCTGGAACGGCTGACGCAGGTGTTGTTTGAAGTTCTGCGCGCGAGCGATTATGTGAAGCCGCGAACAGAAACATCGACCGAGGAGAAGTTGCGGCGGTTGGTGCGGCGTCTGGAACTGAGCGCGGTCGATGCGGATCTTTTGCTGGGAATGCTGCGGCAGGTTGCGTGGAAGCTGGGCGCAGGCGAAAAGCCGAACCAATGAGCGGCAAAATCAGAATGCCCGGACTGCACAATCTAATTGTCAACTGTCAAGATGCGCTGTCCACAAAGATCACTGTGTGACAAAGCGATACAACCACAATTCTCTCTCACAAATCCAACCGATTGACCGCTAACACTTGCCGTTTTCATGAGTCTTAACTAACAGCAACCGACGGACGCTTTCCAAGAAATAGGTTCTAGTGTTCCGTCTCGTCCTTGAGGTAGCGAAATGCGCATGTTACTGGACACCTTCGCGCAAATCCTGCGAACGCTGTGGGCGCACAAGCTGCGGTCGTTCCTCACCATGTTCGGGATCGCCTGGGGCGTGGGTTCGCTGCTGCTGCTGGCCGGAGTCGGTGAAGGCTTCCGCAACGGCAATCGCAAGAGCCTGGAAACCTACGGCAAAAACATCATCTTCTTCTACGGTGGACGCGCGCCGGCGGTCGAAGGCAGTTTCAACTCCATGCGCTGGTTCAACCTCACCTTCGACGATTATCTGGCCATCAGGAATGAATCGAAGCTCGCCATCCACATTGCGCCCGTAATCGCGCGCGACGACATCCGCGCGGTCAGCGATTACACCAGCACCAACGGCCAGGTTTCCGGCGTGCCGCCCATCTACAGCCAGGTGCGGAAGATTCCGCTGGCAGTGGGACGGTGGATCAACGACGACGATAACGAGCAGCGCCGCCGCGTCTGCCTGCTGGGGCACGAGATGACGCGCAACATGTTTCCCGGGCGTCCCGCGGTCGGCAATACGATCCTGCTCAACGGCATTCGATTTCAGGTGATCGGCGTGCTTGACATGATCGGCAACGAAGAGCAGAACGCGACCAACATCCGCATTTTTGTTCCTTTCAACACTATGCGCGAGTTGTTTCCGCTGACCGGCGACAACTCGAAGGAGGGCAACGCAATTTCGTTCATCAACTATCAGCCGCGCAGCTTTGACGAAAACGAAGCGGCGAAGGCTGAACTGCACCAGATTGTCGCCCGAAATCATGGGGGGTTCGATCCCAAAGGCACGGACATCTGGGAGGAATGGGATACGGTAAAGAACCAGAAGACCATGGGCAAAATTTTTACTGCGATGGATTGGTTTTTGGGCGGCGTGGGCTTGGTGACGTTGGCGCTCGGTGCGATTGGCATCGTGAACATCATGCTGGTCGCGGTGACAGAGCGCACGCGCGAGATCGGTTTGCGCAAAGCGTTGGGAGCAACTAACCGCAGCATCCTGTTTCAGTTTTTTCTTGAAGGCGCGTTCCTAACATTGATGAGCGGCGCAATTGGCGTGGGTGGCGCCATGCTTGTCATCCATCTGCTTTCGGGAGTGCGACTGCCACAGGGTTTCGACACGCCGCGAATCGTGCCCCTATCGGCAATCAGCGCGGTGCTGTCGCTGGCTTTGGCGGGAATAACAGCCGGGCTGTACCCGGCGCGCAAAGCGGCAATGCTGGAACCGGTGGAAGCGTTGAGGCAAGAGTGATGCAATTTGTTATTGGTAATTAGCGACCGCGTCGTCCCAGTGATCGCAGGTTTGAAATTACAAATTACCAATCACAAATTACAAATTCTTATGACGCATGACCTTTTGAAAGAAGCCTACGGCGCGCTGCGATACAATCGCCGCCGCACCACGCTCACCATGCTCGGCATGGCATGGGGTATCGCTACTGTTGTAATCCTGCTCGCCTTCGGCTCCGGTTTTGGTCGCGCCATCAATCTAATTTTCAGCTCCTGGGGCACGGATGTAATCGGGGCGTTTCCGGGCCGGACCTCGCTCCAGGTAGGCGGTTCGAAGGCGGGCAGCGAAATACGGCTGAAGCTGGCCGACGTTGACTACGTCCGCAACGAAGTGCCGATGATCAAAGGCGTCACCCCGATTTTCGACAAGCAAGGCGCGACCATCCAGCACGATACGCGCACCTTTACCAATCTTTTTCTCACCGGCGTCTATCCCGTGTATCAGCGCATTCGCGGCTTCGACGTTGCCAGCGGCCGCGGGCTTGAGGAACAGGATCAGGCAGAACACGCGCGTGTGGCCGTGATTGGCGACGAGGCCAAGCGCAGACTTTTCTCAGGCGAACAGGCTCTCGGGCAAAGCATACGCATCAACGGCGTCACCTTCCAGGTGGTTGGCGTTTATCAACACAAGGTGCAGGGCGGCGAGCAGAACGACAATACCATAGTCGTCATTCCCTTCAGCGCCATGAGCGATCTTTACGACACGCAATACATCACCGGACTTTTCATGGATTACGAAGGGCAGGACCATCAGCAACTGGCGCGGGTGGTGCGCAGCGTGCTCGCCGGCCACCATAATTTCCGTCCCGACGATCGCCGCGCCGTCTTCATTGCCGACTTCAAGCAGGACTTCGACGATTTCACGGTGGTGACGACCGCGCTCAAAGTATTGCTCGCGTTCATCGGCGCGCTCACACTCGGCATCGGCGGCATCGGGCTAATGAATATCATGCTGGTTTCGGTGCAGCAGCGCACGCGAGAGATCGGCGTAGAGAAGGCGCTGGGCGCGCAAAAGAGCCACATCCTGTTCCAGTTTCTGGCGGAAGCGCTGGCCATCACCTTCGCCGGAGGCGCGGCCGGAATCGGCATTGCCTACCTGATTTCATGGAGCGTCGGCGCGCTGCCACTGATGAGCGCGTTTGGCGACAATCTACAAGCCGGAGATATCCATTTGCAGATTGATGTCGGCAGCCTCGCGGTTGCGACGATCATTCTCAGCGTAGTCGGAATCCTGAGCGGAATGGTGCCAGCGATCCGCGCGGCGCAGCTCGATCCCATCGAGAGTCTGAGGTGCGAATGATGAATTTGTAATTTGCGATTTGTGATTTGGAATTGAAAACAAATCAGCAATTCCAAATTTTCTGCGACGAGGGCGAACGCAAGTTGCTTTCCAGCTAGGGATCACGCCGCCTCAATTTGTAATTGGCAATTTGTGATTTGGAATTGAAAACAACTGTGGGTCAATGGTTTGCTTGTCTTTCAAAGTACCCATTGCAAATCAGCAATCGCAAATTCTTCTACAAGGCAAGTTGCTTTCCAGCCAGGGATCACTCCGTGTCTCGCGGTGCGCGCATCGCGTTCACGATCAGCGTGCCGAATATCAGCAGCGTCAGCAGAGAAATGATACCGAGCGAGATGACGCAATAGACGCACCAGACGCCCAGTATCGTTGACTCAATGTGCGCCAGATGAAGGGCAAAGCCAAGCCCACCACACGCGGCCACGAACATCACGCGATAGGATTTGAAGAAGGCGAGCACACCGAGCAGCAGATATCCGGCCATGCCAATCACGGCCACGGGAACTCCAAAGAGCACAGCGTAGGGACTGTGATTCACAATGCCGCAATCCCAGCGCTCATTGATGCTGCACGGGGAAGCGTCGGTTCGATAGTGCTCGCGCAGCGCAAGTGCGGAAACCACAATACCGGCAACGGCAAGCACAATCAGAATCCATCTCATGCGGGACTCCCATCCAATGTAAGTGAAGTTGCATCCCCGAAATAGATATTATGTACGTACGTCGCCCTTCTGGACAAACCTCATCCTGGACGAACCTGGTTCTGGACAAAGCGCGGCAAAGATTCTAACGTGAAGCCAAGTGGCGCGGTACCCAAGTGGTAAGGGAGAGGTCTGCAAAACCTTTATGCGTCGGTTCGATTCCGACCCGCGCCTCCATCCTTGGCCCTTGGCGTTGCACAAGCGCGAACGCCCGACGATACGTATTCCGCGCGCGATGTTTGAGCGGTCATTGAACGGCGCCAAAAGGGATCCCTCGTTCTTCAGATCAATTCATTTGGATTCAGGCTCTCTCCATGGATTTTTCGCAAGAACCAGTTCAATGTCTCATGTCGGAGGGGTCAGCAACAGCCGGATAAAGCCGCCTCCGGTAACCCCGAAACGGGAAAAAATCCCGGCTCAGACCCCCTGGGAGGCCGATATGCAAGCCCGATTACGGCGTCAGGGCTGTGAGGGTTTCACCTTTACAGAGGGAATAGTAGTCTTCGTCGTCCTCGTGATTATTTTCCTGGTAGTCATGATCTATGCCTTTCGCTACGCCCGGGAAGTCACCGCTACCTACACAGGTAACTGGACGCTGGTGCCCTTGACAATTCCACCGGCGCCCGGCTCTGGCACCTTTGTCTTTCACATGACCGTTCAACCGGATGCGGCAAGTAGTCCGACCAATGCAGTAGGGCGAAGCATCAAATTTGACCTGAGTGTTACCAGTAAGAGCGGGACGATCATCTCCTGCAACGGTGTGACGATTGCCCCTGTGGCTACGACGTGCACTGCCAATACCGACGCGAATGGCAATTTAACAATTGTGGTGAGTCTGGAGAAGACCGGCGTGGCAACCCTGACCGCAACGGATGTTAAGAGGAATCTATCGGAAAAGACAAAGGTCTTCAAGGCACCTTAGATCCCTGCCGCTGGCAACGGAACCGGGGATGCCGCGAACGTCATACTGGATTCCCATCGCCATATATAATGGCGCGGACGCATGACTCTCATCCCCGGAACAAAACTTGGGCCTTACGAAATTGTCGCTCCGCTCGGCGCGGGCGGAATGGGCGAAGTGTACCGCGCCAAAGACGCGCGGCTTGGGCGCGATGTGGCGCTGAAAATTCTGCCCGAATCTTTTGCCGGCGAAGGCGACCGTCTGCGCCGCTTCGAGCAGGAGGCGCGGGCAGTCGCCGCGTTGAATCATCCCAACATTCTTGCCGTTTTTGATATCGGTCAGCAGCAGGGCTCGCCGTTTCTGGTTTCCGAGTTGCTGGAGGGCGAGAGCCTGCGCGTGGCGCTCGACCGCGGTGCACTGCCGCAGCGTAAGACGATCGAGTACGGAGTGCAGATTGCCCACGGACTCGCGGCGGCGCATGAAAAGGGAATCGTTCACCGCGACCTGAAGCCGGAAAATATTTTCGTCACCAAAGATGGACGAATCAAGATTCTGGATTTTGGCCTGGCGAAGCTAGCGCAGAAGACGGGCGCAGAGCCGGGTGAACTTACTCTCACCAGCGAGCACACAGCGGCGGGTGTGGTTTTAGGCACAGCGAGCTACATGGCGCCCGAGCAGGTGCGGGGCGAGACGGCCGACGCGCGCACCGATATTTTCGCCTTCGGCGCAGTGCTCTACGAAATGCTTTCCGGTTCGCGCGCCTTCCGCCGCGAGACCACGGCGGAAACCATGACTGCGGTTCTGAAGAATGACCCGCCGGAGCTTTCCGGTTCGGGTCGCGCAGTTTCTCCGACGCTCGAGCGGATTGTGCGCCGCTGCCTGGAGAAAAATCCGGAACAGCGGTTCCAGTCGGCGCGCGACCTTTCCTTCGCCCTGAGCGCGCTTTCCGGAACCGAGTCGAGCTCAATTGCGCGAGTCGCAGCGGCCACGCCGCGCCGGCTGCCGCTCCGGCTGGGGCTTTCCGTAGCGCTGGCTCTGGTCGCAGTTGCCGGCCTCACATGGTTTGTGGCGCGCCGTCCCGCGCCCACCACTCGCCTGGAGTTCGCGCTCGCGGTCCCAGACGAGATGAGCATCAGCCACATGGCCTTGTCGCGTGACGGCTCCATGCTGGTGTTTGTTTCGCCGGAAGAAAATTCCGCGCTACCCATGCTGTATGTACAACGTGTCGGCACGTCCACGGTTACGCCACTGCCCGGCACGCAGGGCGCAACGTATCCTTTCTGGTCGCCGGATGGGCAATATGTCGCGTTTTTTGCCAACGGCAAGCTGCAGAAAATGGCTGTCTCCGGCGGCACGCCCCAGGTCCTCGCCACCGCTTTTGCCGGGCGCGGCGGCAGTTGGGGAAGCAAGAACGTAATCATCTACACTCCGGACGCTCAAAGTCCCGTGCAGCGCATCAATCCCGATGGCACGGGGATGGCGCCTGTTACTCAGGCTATCCGGACGGCGGACGACCAATCCCACCGCTGGGCCGTTTTTCTTCCCGATGGCGACCACTTTTTATTCTGGGGTGGCAACTTCGGAAACCTCAAAGACGACCGCACCAGCGGCATCTACGCTTCCTCTCTGGAAGGAAAAGAGAAAAAGCTGCTGGTTCTTTGCCATTCGAGTTTTGCCTTCGACGCGCACAATTTGTATTACGCGGATGACCAACGGCAGCTGGTCGGCGTCGCTTTTGACCCATCCTCCCGTACGGTTTCGGGAGGCACGACTGTGATCGCAAACATCGTCGGATTCCAGCCCTCGACCTACTGGGTGGCTTTCACCGCCGCGCAGAATGGAACGTTGATCTACAACATCGGCACCGGAGCGGCGCAGTCGGCGCTCACCTGGGTCGACCGCTCCGGCAAAGAAGTGGGCCGCATCGGCGAACCCGCCATCATGGATAACCCCGCGCTTTCGCCCGACGGCAGCCGCGTGGCGGTGGATATCAGCGACCAGAAAGCGAATAACGTCGACGTCTGGATCGCAAGCACCGCCGGCGCCGACAACTCTCGCTTCACCTTTGACCCATCCGAAGAAGTGGTGGCTGTATGGTCGCGAGATGGGAAAACGCTGGTCTACCGCAGGGCCGACGCCGACGGCGCGAGTCTCTACCTGAAAGCGGCAAACGGCCTGGAGCCTGAGAAGAGAAGATTCATCATCCCGCCGTCGTCGATGGACGACCTTTTTCCCAACTCCTGGTCGGTGGACGACCAACAGATTCTGTTCACGCGCCAGACTTCGTTGGGCGCTCATCTGGAATTGTTGCCCGTCGCCGGCGGCGAGCCATCCCGTTTTCTCACCAGCCGCGGCAGCGAGACCAACGGCCAGATTTCTCCCGATGGCAAATGGGTAGCTTATGCCTCCGATGAGTCCGGCAATTGGGAGATTTACGTCACCTCATTTCCCGACGCGGCGGGAAAATGGCAAGTGTCGCGCGGCGGCGGCACCGAGCCGCGCTGGCGCGGAGACGGCAAAGAAATTTTTTACATCGGACCCAGCGGCATGTTGATGGCCGTACCCGTAAACAGCCAGAGCACTTTTGCCACGGATACGCCCGTGCCTCTATTTCAGGTTCGCGGACGCGCGCCGATTTCGAGCACCGATGTTTATAGCTATGACGTGGCGAAAGAGGGCAAGCGTTTTCTGGTCAATCGCTATGTGAAGCCGGAACACGTGCCGCCGTTGACGATTTTGCTGCAGACGCCGCGGTAAAACCGGGAGGGAGTGAAGGGAATCCGGGATTTTGGAGGCGGGGCTTGTCCGGGGGCATGTCAATGTTAAGAAAAATTATGGTAAGAAAAATTATGCTGGCCGCAACCCTTGTTCTGGTGGCCGGTATTTCGCAGCACCTGTTGGCCGGAGGGGATCATGCCGGTGCGAAGGATACTGGTTCGAACGATAAAACTGCATACGATCAGTCCGCCTGGCAACGCGATCTGCTTGCCTGGCGTGAAGAGCGAGCAGCTAAATTGCAGGCTCCCGAAGGCTGGCTTTCGTTGATCGCGCTGGGATGGCTGAAAGAAGGCGACAACAGTTTCGGCTCGGCCGAGGATTGCCGCGTGCAGCTCGCCGCCAAAGCGCCTGCGCACATCGCCGTTGTTCAGCTGGAGAAAAATACGCTGCGCTTGCTGCCGCCGAGCGGCGGCTTTCCTAAAGATCTTATGGTCGATGGCCAGCCCGCCAAAGAACAGACCCTCTTCGCCGATGACAGCGACAAGCCCTCGAAGCTGACCATTGGCACAGTGACGATTGTCGTGATCAATCGCGACGGCCAATACGCATTGCGCGTGAAGGATCTTGATGCGCCCACCCGCACCGGTTTCCACGGATTGAAGTGGTACGCGCCGAATGCGGCTTACCGCGTTCATGCGCGATGGATTCCGTATAACCCGCCAAAAGTTCTCGACATTCCGACCATCCTTGGCACCACCACCCACATGCCCGCGCCTGGCGTTGCCGAATTTACCCTCGACGGGCAAACCGTGCGCCTGGAGCCGGTCCTCGAGAATCCGAAGTCGACCGATCTTTTCTTTATCATGCGCGACCCCACGAGCAAATCGACAACGTATGGAGCGGGACGTTTTCTCTCTGCCGAGTTTCCCGATCATGGACTAAGCGTGCCGGGCGAACTGTGGCTCGATTTCAATCGACTGTACAATCCGCCGTGCGCATTTACGGCGTATGCGACCTGCCCGCTGCCTCCGCCACAGAATCGGCTGGCTGTGCCGATACCGGCGGGTGAGCAGCGCTACCACGATTAGGTTGCGTATCTAAATTATGAAAAATTCTGACATGTCCCGCCCTCTCTCTCAAGTTGACCCTGAAATTTCGAATGCTATCGACAATGAAGTCCGGCGCCAGCATGAAGGGCTGGAGCTGATCGCTTCGGAGAACTTTGTGAGCGAGGCTGTGCTCGAAGCGGCCGGGTCGGTTTTTACCAACAAATATGCGGAAGGCTATCCCGGCAAGCGCTATTACGGCGGATGCGAATTCACCGACGTGGTCGAGGAACTGGCGCGCGAGCGCTCGAAGAAACTTTTTGGCGCGGAACACGCTAATGTACAGCCGCACTCGGGATCGCAGGCAAATCAGGCGGCGTATGCCGCGGTGTTGCAGCCGGGTGACACGATTCTCGGATTGAATCTGGCGCATGGCGGGCACCTGACGCATGGGCATCATCTGAATTTTTCGGGCAAGACTTATAAGGTGGTTCCCTACGGTGTGACGCGGGAAACCGAGACCATCGATTACGACGAACTGGAGAGGATCGCGACGACAGAACGTCCGAAGCTGATTATTGGCGGCGGGAGCGCGTATCCGCGCATTATTGATTTTGTGCGAATGCGCCAGATTGCCGATAAAGTTGGCGCGCTGTATCTGGTCGATATGGCGCATTTCTCCGGGCTGGTGGCTGGCGGGGCGCATCCATCGCCGGTGCCGCACGCGCAGATCGTGACTTCCACCACGCATAAGACGCTGCGCGGGCCGCGCTCAGGCATGATTCTGAGCAAGAAGGAATTCGCGTCCGCGATCGACAAGACGGTTTTCCCCGGCATGCAGGGAGGGCCGCTGGTGCACATCATTGCCGCCAAGGCCGTATGTTTCCTTGAGGCATCGCAGCCGGGTTTTCGCGATTACGCGCGGCAGGTCGTGGCTAATGCCAAGGTGATGGCCGAGACGCTGGCAGCCGACGGCTATCGCATCGTCTCCGGTGGAACCGACACTCATCTCATGCTGGTTGACGTGTTCGCCAAGGGCATGTTGGGAAGCGAGGCCGAAAAGGCTCTGGGTGAAGCGGGCATTACGATCAATAAAAATGCGATTCCGTACGATACGAATCCTCCGCTGAAGCCGAGCGGCATTCGGATCGGCACACCGGCGGTAACGACGCGCGGCATGAAAGAAGCCGAGATGCGCCAGATCGCGCACTGGATTGCCGAGGCGCTCGACCATCGGGCGGACGGCGCCGTGCTTGCGAAAATCCGCAAGCAGGTGCTGGGGATGGCGGAGGAATTTCCGCTGTATGCAGAACGGCGGGCGCGGGCGCAGAGTGAAGCGCGGGCGTGAAGCTTGCGCATGTTTCTTGAATTCCTGGCACTGATCTAATTCAGTGTGTGGGGGGGTCACGTGGCCGACGAACAAGTTATTAAGCTGTTGGAAGAGATTCGGGATCTGCAGAAATTGCACGTCGAGAACTACAAGGACGCGCTCAAGAATCAGCAGGAATCCATCGAAATCCAAAAGCGCTCGACTCGGCGACAGCTAATAATGACCCTTACTACTGCAGCCGTGCTGCTTGCATTCTTAATTTTTTGGCTTGGATGTCGCGTTCCCCGGGAGGAACACCAAACTAGATCAGCGCCGAATTCTTGAGGTTCCTGCGCGTTCCTGTGGTTAAATTCAGGCTGTGAAAGTGGCCATCGACATCCGTCGCATGACGGAATTCGGGGTTGGCACCTACATCCGGAACGTGGTCCGCACGCTGGCGCGTCTGGATCACGATAACGAATATTTCCTCATCGGATCGCCGGCTAAGATGACGGAATTCGGTGCGTTGCCTCCGAATTTTCACGCCGAGGCGCTCAACGGCCGCGACGACACCCTGCAAGGGACGCTCGATTTCCGCGCGATTGTGCGGCGCCTCGGCTGCGATCTGGTTCACATCCCGCATCTGTTCTGGGTTCCGCGCGGGCTCGGCTGTCCTTATGTTCTGACCGTGCACGATCTGCTGGAACACATGTATGGATCGCGCAACTTGTCGAGTGTACGGCGCAGCCTGCATTTTTACCTGACGCGGCGCATCTTGCGGGGTGCGGCGCGTGTGATCGCGGTTTCGCAGTTCACCAGGAATGAAATCGAAAAACTCCTGGGCGTTCCGCACGCGCGCATGGAAGTCGTATACAACGCGATTGACGAGCGTTTTTTGCGCGGCCACGCGACCGAAGGGGATCGGGCATTGATCGCGCAGCGCTATCTGGTGAATTATCCCTTCATTCTTTATGCGGGGGCGATTCGGCCACACAAGAATCTGGTACGCATCATCGAGGCGTTTTCGGCGCTGAAGAGCGAACTGCAGAAGGAGGATCGGTTCCCGGATCTGAAGCTCATCATCATCGGAGACGATCTTTCGAGCCATCCGCGCCTGCGCCGGACGGTGGTGCGGAGCGGCGTGCAGAACGACGTTCGCTTCTTGGGATTTGTGCCGATCGAAGTGTTGCGAATTTTTTATGACGTGGCCAAAGTTTTTGTATTTCCATCTCTCTACGAGGGTTTTGGATTGCCTCCGCTGGAAGCGATGGCCCACGGAACTCCGGTGGTGACGTCGAACACATCGAGCCTGCCGGAAGTGGCGGGGAACGCGGCCTTGCTGGTGAATCCGGAAAACGTCTTTGAGATCCAGCGCGGTTTGCAGCGTGCGCTGCTCGATCCGGCACTGCGCGCGCAGATGAAACAGCGCGGCTATGAGCAGGCGCAACGGTTTTCCTGGATTGCTTCCGTATCGAGAATCCTTGAGATTTACCGCGAAGTGGCGGAGGACCGCATTTCCCGGGGCGCCGCAGCGGACTGACGCGATTCCTGCTCCCGTATAATGAAGCTTCCTGCGATGAATCCGAGCGTTGCTCCCGATCTCGAACAGCCGCAGATCGAAACCGCACACAGTCCGAAGCGCTGGCTTTCGGATTGGCGTGTGGCTGTGCTTTTGTTGATTGCGCTCTGGTCGGTCGTCTACATGGCGGGGCTTTCGAAGCCCGCGTTGCTTGACGATGCCGACACTGTTCATGCGGAAGCAGCCAAGGAAATGCTGCAACGCCACGACTGGGTGACACTTTATGTCAATGGCGTTCGCTACCTGGAAAAAGCTCCGCTGATGTATTGGGGGGTGGCGGCAAGTTACGAACTGTTCGGCATCAGCGAGTGGAGCACGCGCCTTCCGCTGATGCTGGGCGTGCTGGCGATGATCCTAGCCACGTACGGATTGGGGTGTTGGGCGCTGGGCGCCGAAGGTGGATTCGATTCCGCATTGGTGCTCGCGACTGCGCTCGGACCGTTTCTCTTTACGCGATTTCTGATTCCTGACGTGGCAGTCGGGCTTTGGTTGACGCTCACGTTCTGGCTTTTTATGATCTCGCTGGAGCAAACGAAGCTCGATCAGCCGCAGGCTGCGCGCTGGGTGTGCTGGGGGCTTGGCGTAGTCTGCGCGCTGAATGTGCTGACCAAGGGGCTGATTGGGCTGGTGTTTCCCATCGGAGCGATCGGGCTTTATCTGTTGCTGACGGGCAATTTACGGCACCTGCTCAAGATGCGCCTGGTATCGAGCGCGCTGGTGTTTTTCGCAATCGCCGCGCCGTGGCATATTTTGGCGGCGTTGCGAAACCCAGCGCAGGGGAAGGTTCGCGGATTTCTCTGGTTTTATTTTGTCAACGAGCACGTTCTTCGTTTTCTCAACAAGCGCATGCCGCGCGATTACGATACGGTGCCGCTCGTCCTGTTCTGGGCGTTGCTGGTGTTGTGGCTGGTTCCGTGGACGGTATTTCTTCCGCAGTCGCTGCTGGAGGTTCCGTGGCGCTGGCGAGACTTTCGCTTGCAAATGACGCGGCGGCAGCGGGCGTATCTTCTGTTTTTTTTGTGGAACCTCGTGATCGTGGGCTTCTTCAGCTTCTCGACGCGGCAGGAATACTATACGATCCCGGCGATTCCGGGGATGGCGTTGCTGGTGGGGGGATGGTTGCAGCGGGAGCGCGCGGCCGCCGACGACAGCCGCGAGAGGCGCAGCGGGCGTATTTCGTCGGTGGTGTTGCTGGCGGTGGGGGCCATCGCCGCAGCGGCTGGCTTTGCGTTGCTCGCGCTATCAAAACCACCGGCGCCGGGCATGGATTTATCGGACTTGCTGCGAAAGAACCCTAAAGAGTACGCGCTTTCATTCGGACATTTTCTGGATTTGACGCCGCAGGCGATGGGAGCATTTCGCGGGCCGCTCTTTGGATTTTCTCTCGCATTTCTGCTGGGCACGCTGGCAAATTGGATTTTGCGCCGCCGCGGGCGGGCGGGCGCAGGAAATATTGCGCTTGCGGCGATGATGGTGGTGATTCTCGCGTGCGTGAGGGTTTCGTTTGGTATTTTCTCTCCGATTCTTTCGTCGAAAAACCTGGCGCTCGAGATTCGCAAACAGTACCGGCCGGGCGATCAGATCGTTGTGATCGGGCTGTATGAAAATGCTTCGACGCTGAATTTCTATAGCGGAATCCCGTTGCACAGCCTGCGCACGCCGGGCGGAAACATGTGGTATGGCACGCAGTTTCCCGACGCGCCCAGAGTGTGGGAGACGCAGGCATCGTTTGAGGAAATGTGGAACGGGCCGCATCGCGTTTTTCTGTGGGCTGAGGAAGAAGATCCGCCTGCGTTGCGCGGATCGGCGAGATATGTGATCGCCCGCGAGGGCGGGAAGTTTATTTTTTCCAATCAGGCGACGGTTTCTCGCTGATTACTTAACGTTCGTCAGGCGTCCGTCTCTCAGATCGAAGACGTTGTCCCGCCAGTGGATACGACTGCCCACCAGGCCCGCAGCCCAGACAAACGGCGCAATCAGGTCGCGCAGCGGAAGCAACCAAAGGTCGTGGAACAGTTGCCCGTCTTCGGTCCGGTCGTGGAGCGGGTCGTCGACGACACTTGCTGCAACGAGGCCGACGGCGAGTCGCACGGCGAGCATCAGCGCGGACAGGACCCATGCCCACACTGCGCCGCGGGCAACGAGCAGCATCGCCAGCGCCCAGGGCAGGCCGAAGGTGTAAAGCAATCCCACGTATCCCCAGCGGCGAGCGGCGCGGATCGTGCGCGACCAGCGCAGTTGATGGCGCAGAAATTCCCGTAGCGTGTAAGCCGGCAAAAATGTGGAGACAGTCGCTGCGCTGAGTTCGATCCGTTTCCCGGATTTCGCGATGCTGCGGCCGAGTTCATAATCGTCAGCCAGGTAATCGAGCAATGGTTCGAAACCGCCGATCGCTTCGAGGTCGCGGCGGCGAAATGCCAGCGTCGATCCCAATCCGAAGCGCAATCCCTTGTCGAGCAGCCTTGCGCTCAGAATTCCCGGCACAAAGTCCGTCGCGATGCTCAGCGCTTCAAGGCGCGAGCCGAGCGTGGGAGCGGCAATGCCGCCATAGAGGCAGGTTACGAGTCCCACAGAAGTGTCGGCGAGCGGCGCGATCACCTTGCGCAGGTAGTCGGCGGGCACGCGAATATCGCTGTCATTCACGACGAGAAATTCGTGGCGCGCCGCAGGTAACATCTGCACCAGATTGCTGACTTTGATGTTGCAGCCGAGAATGCGATCACACACGACGAGTTCGATCGAGCGCTGCGGATACCTTGCCTGAAGCTTGCGCACAAGCTCGACAGCGGGATCGGCGGGATCGCTGACGCCAAAAAGTAATTCATATTCCGGATAGTCCTGCTCGCAGTGACTGCAAAAGCTCTCCCACATTTCGGGATCGACGCCGCGCAATGGCTTGAGTATGGAAACGCGCGGGAGCTGGCTTTCGGGAAACGGAGTCAGGCTGAGTTGTTTGCGCCGGCAGCGGAAGAAACTTGCCAGCCCAAGCGCCGACAAGCAATAAAAAAACAGACAGCCACCCGTTGCGTAGGCAGTTACAATTTCGAACACGGTTCTCGCTGACACTGACGCCATCGGCAGTATGTTACTCGTAGCGCAGCGACTCGATGGGGTCGAGATTACTGGCCTTCCACGCGGGATAGATGCCGAAAACCAGTCCCACTGCGGCCGATGCGGCAAAGGCGAAGATCGACCAGTACATCGACATCGTAGCCGGAAGCGACGGGAAGGCAATCGGGACGATGGCGGTGATAATTGCTCCGACAGCGAGGCCGATGACTCCGCCGACGGCTGTGAGCATTACCGCTTCCAGCGTGAATTGCATGAGGATGTCGCGCTTGCGCGCGCCGATGGCTTTGCGCACTCCGATTTCGCGCGTGCGCTCGGTGACTGAAACCAGCATGATGTTCATCACGCCGACACCGCCTACGATCAAGCCAACGCTTGAAACCGCGAACATGAAGATGAAGATCATGCCCGTGACCTGATTCCACACGTCGGAAATCGAGTCTTGCGTGAAAATGGCAAAGTTGTCGGGCTTCTCGGGCGGGACCTTGCGGCGGCGGCGCAACAACTCGCGCATCTCGTCGATGGCTTTGGGCATGTCATCGTGCGAAGTGGCCTTGACCGTGATCCAATACGCCTTCAGCTCGGGATGCAGCTTGCGAAATGTGGTCAGCGGGAACGAGACTTTGTTGTCATCGGGATTTTTTCCTCCGCCGAAGACGCTTTTCTGGATCTTCATCACGCCGATCACTGTGAATAATTGGCCTTCGATGTCGATCTCTTTACCCAACGGCTGCTCGCTGGGAAAAAGTTCTTCCGCGGTATCGTGGCCGAGGACAATGACCGACGCGCGGCGCTCTTCATCGATGTCGCTGAACCAGCGGCCGGAGTCGAGCCCGATGTCGATGACATCTTTGTAGGACGCGGTATCGCCTTCCAGAATGGTCTGCTTGGCCTTGCGGTCTTTGTATTTGACGGCGTAGGTTCCGGTGCCGAGTTCCGGCCGCAGATATTGCAGTTCAACCGCGACCGCCTTCACGTGCGGCAGATCCTGCATGGCCATGGCATCGTCGGAGGTCAGTTCCTTGCGAGTGCGCATTTCTTCGGTGGGACGCCCGAAGGTGAACGGCTCGAGGTGATAAGCGAAGACGATATTGGACCCGAGGCTGGTGATGACCTGGCTGACATTGTCGTTCAAGCCGCGCACGATCGAGGAAATGCCGATGACGACGGCGACTCCAATCACGATGCCGAGCACAGTCAGCGACGAGCGCAGCTTATTGCTGCGGATGGTGTCGACTGCCATGGTCAAACCTTCGCCGAATTCGCCCTTCATCGTTTAAAAACCTTTCACCGCCGAGACGCCGAGTTCGCCGAGAAACCTTTTTTCGTTTTCAATTTACGTTTCAAACCGCAAAGCTACGATGGGATCGAGAACGGCAGCGCGGCGCGCGGGATAGACGCCGAAAAAAATGCCGACGCTCGCCGCAACCACCACTCCGGCAGAAACTGCCCACAGTTTAATTGCCGAGGGCATCCCGATCGCCAGCGTAACTCCCTTGGCAAAGACAATGCCGAACACCACGCCGATCGCGCCGCCGAGCAGCGCCAGGGTCAACGACTCGATCAGAAACTGCAGGAGAATGTCGTCGCTGCGCGCGCCCATAGCTTTGCGGATGCCGATTTCGCGCGTGCGCTCCGTCACCGAAACCAGCATGATGTTCATGATCACGATGCCGCCCACCACCAGCGAAATCGCGGCGATGCCAATCATGGCGTAGAAAAATGTGCCGCTGAAGTTCGACCAGATACTCAGCAGGCTGTCGTTGGTTTCGATGTCGAAATTATCGTCGTCGCCGGGATGAACGTGGCGGCGGGCACGCAGAACGGCGCGCGTTTCATCCATTGCCTCGTCGAATCCTGCGCCGCTGGTTGCGGCCTTACCGGAGATGCGAACGCTTTCGTGAGTACCATGCTGTTTCTGATACGCGGTGATCGGCGTCAAGGCATAGTTATCCATGCTCTGGCCGAGCGTCTTGCCTTTGCGTTTGCCCACGCCGATCACGCGATAGACCCAGCCATCGATGCGAATCTCCTTGTCGATGGGATCGACTCCGGGCATCAGATTATCTACAATGTCCGGCCCCACGACGGCCACGGCGGCATCGTTGCGCACGTCAGTATCGTTGAGCATGCGGCCGGAGGTGAGATCGATGTCGAGGATGGGCACCATGGAAGGCGTTACGCCGCGCACCTGAGTATCGGCGATCGACTGCTGGCCGTATTTGACGTGGCCGCTATCGTTACGCAGCGAAGCTCCCACCCATTCGCAGTGCTTGCAGGCTTCGAGCACGGCTGCGTAGTCCTCCATGGTGAGGTCTTTACGCTTTTCACCCTCGAGGTATTTGTCAATGTTGGTGACGGCGGGTGAAACTTTGAAGACGATAAAAACGTCGGCGCCGAGATTGAAGATTTTGGTGGCCACGTAGCCGTTGATGCCGTTGACAAACGTGACCACGGCGATCACGGCCGCGACTCCGATGACCACGCCGAGCAGAGTCAGCGCGGAGCGGAGCTTGTTCGCCCACAAGGACTGGAACGCGATCTTGATGGCCTCGATGATGTTCATGAGCGCAGGGGCAGGTGTTGATTCCTGGGTATTGGCGTCTCCCGCCTGGCCCGGGGTATCAGTTTATCAGTCCGGCGCTTTGTTTCTAAGACCGCTTGGCTCCTGTCGCCCTCGATTTCTGCGACTCAGTGATCCGCGAACTGAACTGTCGGACCGTCGCATATAATGAATGCGTGGGCAGCCGGACCGGACGGTCGCCCCGCTCATTCTCCCCCGCCGGTTTGTAGTCTCGATGGCTAGCTGTCGATTCGGCGAAAACTGGCGGGAGAGAATGGGCGGGGAGGAAAGTCCGAACTCCGCAGAGCAGTGTGCCGGATAACGTCCGGGACAACCGGTTCAAGCCGGTTGGACGGAAAGTGCCACAGAAAACATACCGCCCCGATGTCGTTGTGAGCGCCTTTCTATGGAAGTGTGCCGAGCGCGCGGTTAGATCTTTCGCTCAGCAAAAAGCGCTGGCTCAGGATGACAAAGCGCTCAGAACGACGTCGGGGTAAGGGTGAAAAGGTGCGGTAAGAGCGCACCGCCGCCGCAGTAATGCGGTGGGCAGGGCAAACCCCACACGGAGCAAGACCAAATAGGGAGGAAGTCCCGCCGATTCGGTTGATCCGGTCGTCGTAAAAAGGATTAACGGAGTCGGCGGGACGCGTGCTGGCTCGGTGCGCCACAACCTCCGGGTAGGTCGCTTGAGCCGCGCAGCAATGCACGGCCCAGAGGAATGACCGTCTCGCAGTTGTCTTTTACCGGACGACCGCGGACAGAATTCGGCTTACAGGTCCGGCTGCCACAAACCTGTTTGTCCGGCCGTCTCTACCGTAAGCGACGCAGGCTTTCGATGGAAGGCACGAAATAATAGGAGCCGGTCAACGGCTGGGTAAAGCGGGTGAGTGCATCGCGCTTGCCGGTGACTAAGCCCGCCATGCTATCGAGCATTCTGGAAAGCCGCTTCTGGTCGGCGCTGAATCCCACGAACATGGTGCCGTGGTCCTCGATGGTTCCATAGGGCATGTTGCGACGAAAGATGTGCCCAAACTCGTCCTGATCGGTGCGAGCGACGTGCGAGTCCGATGGTTTGTTCTCGAGTTCGACGCTGTCGGGCTTGGTGCGTCCCATGATGGCTTCCTGCTGTTGGACTGGGAGAGCTTCCCACTCGGAAACTTTGTGCTTCCACTTTTGCAGTAACAAGATGGAACCGGCAGCGCCGGGAACTCCTTCGGGCAAGAGAGCTGCGGCCGGAGCGTCGAGCAACGAAGGATTCTCCGTGCCGTCGATGAAACCGGTTAGGTCGCGATCATGACGGTAAGGCCAGCTGGAGGTTTCGTCCGCCAGCGAGGCCTGGCCCGCGAGATCACGGAGAATTGAGCGGGCCATATCGAATAGAACGTCATGAGCGCTGCCGGAGAGCCAGACCACCGCATCATGTTGCGTGCCCGGCATCACGAATCCTTCAACGCCCCGGATTTCGTTATTGAAGCCCTCCACGCCGGGAGGAGCATCCTCTGGAACAAGATCGCGCCAGAGCTCAGGCCGAAAGCCGATGACGAAGTTCACCCCTCCGGTAGTAGTTCTTGGTTCACGGATAGAGGAGATGGTAGAAGCGAAGTCTTTGGATTTGTCGTTGGATTTCTTGCCGTCGGATTTCTTGCTGTCAAGAATGTCAAACTCCAGGTACGCATGCGAGGATGTTCCAAGAGCGAAGATTCCAGCCTGAGGCGTGTACATGCAGGAATTATAGCGAGTGACATGTTTCGCCAAGACAAGTGATGTCAATTAGGGTTGACGCCATAAGAAGTACACGCGGTCGGTCCAATCCAACTTGCCGGTTTCTTTATACAGTTCGAACAACGCCCGAACAAGACCGCCGATGTCCGCTGCAGAAATCGTCTTCTCGTCGACAAAGATTACACCGGCGTGTCGTCGCTGTTCTTCTGCCCAGAGCTTTAATAGAGGAGGAATTGTGCGGCGGTCGTAGGTGACCAGAGTCAGAGCCTGATTCGCGGCTTCCAGGAGGCAAGAGCGATCGTCCTTGCCGAGAAATTCGCCGTCTTTCCACTCCGCCATGCAATGGATGACCGACAAACGAAGGCGACGCCGCAGGCCGTTTGCAACCCGCGGAGAAATATGCTCATCAAGGAGCAGTTTGAGCATGTCAATTCGATTTCTTCTTCCGCGAAGCAAAGACGACCGCTTGAGGCAGCATCCGCTTCAGTGTTTCGAAGTTTGCCGAGTCGTTCTCTGACATCGCATCATCGATCTCGTCGGGAAACGCTTCCGCATAATTGACTGCCGCTCGCACCTTGAGTTCGGGCCAGCCGAGGTGCCTGGCAACGGCTGCGACGTTTCCTTTGTAGCTGCGAAGCAGGAAGATCACCTCCCACACAGCGAGCGTGCTGCCTTGCATATAAGCCTGCCGGCCCGCCGGCGAATCACGGAAATCGAGAAAGGCAAATTCTGACCGCCTTAAACCCTCTTCTACTAAACGCGCGCTCGCGTCGCTGGGCGTCCAGCCGTGCCGATTGGCAATGCGCTTCAGGCGGCGTCCACTTTCTACTGGCAGCCGCATGCTAAGAACCATCGAACGAGGAACTCGCTTCATTCCAAAAAGCCTCCCGATTGTAACTGTTGTAACTATTGTAGCACTTGTCGCCACTGGTGAGCTCGAATCGGCTGGTGAGGTTGGTATCGGGAGGGCATGACCCCAAACTCAAAATCGGCTTTCAGCATGTTAGATTCGAGGGATGCGCTCGATTCTGCACAAACGGCCGCTGCGATTTGTGTTTGCGGCGAACGTCATCTCCATGCTGGGCAGCGGCATGAACTCGGCCGCAGTGGCGTGGACGATTCTGCAGCGCACGCACTCGGAAATGGCGTTAGGCACGTTCGCCGCGCTGCAAACGATTCCGGCGGTGGTGATGCTGCCGTTTACTGGCGTCCTGATTGATCGCGAAGACCGGCGGCGCCTGGTGATGTGGCTGGATGCCTTGCGCGCTGTCATCATCGTCACCGTCGCGGTGCTAGCGTTTCTTGGCCGCGTCCAGGTTTGGGAACTCTACCTGATGAACACGCTGGTGGCTGCAGGCTTCTGGATGTTCTGGCCGACGATTACGGCGCTGATCCAGGAGCTGACGCCCGAGGGCGGTTTTGTGCAGTCGAATACATTTCTGCTGGCGGGCATCCAGGGCGGATGGCTGATTGCGGGCGCAATCGTTGGATTCGTCTACGAACATATCGGGCTGGGCGGCGTGCTGTTGATCGATGTGAGCACCTACGTCGTCTCTTTTTCCTGCTATTTCGCGGTGCGCCAGGGACGGCACGTGGTGCCGCGAGCGGTCGAGCTGCGGCACGATCTGGAGGCGGCGGAAACCGCAGTTGGGCGTTTTCTGCGCGAGATGGGGGAAGGACTTGTCTTTCTCCGCGAGCATCGCGCCGTGGTTTTCCTGGGCACGAGCTGGGCTTTGTTTCTGGGCGCGATGATGACGGGAGTGGTGGTGACGGCGCCGCTCAGCGACCGCGTGTTTCACGCCGGCGCAACCGGCTACGGATGGTTGAACGGAGGATGGGGCGTGGGCGCGTTTCTGAGCGCGCTGTACGCTCCGGCATTGATTGCGCGCGTGGGCACGCGCCGGTCGATTGCGCTCGCGATGTTGCTTCTGACCTTCACCATGGCGCTTTCGCCGTTTTCGCCGTGGCTGGCCATCGCCGTGTTGCTTTACGGGCTGATGGGGTCGGCGCGAGGCGTCAGCGGCGTAGCCATGAATACCAGTTTGATGGAGCAGGTACCGCCGCATTTCATGGGTCGCGTGCAGAACACCTTCTATTTTTTTGGAACGCTGTTGCAGGTGACGCTGGGGCTCGCGGTGGGATGGATCGCATCGCGAATCAGCCTGACCACGGGTTTCGCTGTGATCGCCGCAGTGTATGCGGTCGCATTCGGCAGCGCCTGCTGGCCGATTCCCGCGAGCAAGCTCTCGGTTCCCGGTTCTCAGTTCTCAGAAAAATCCAAAGGCGCGCCGGTCGGCACTGGGAACTGAGAACCGAACCCGCAGATGCTGTTATTCTTTTCTTCCTCACGGGGGATTCATTCATGTTTGAAGACTTGAAGGGACGGACGGCGGTGGTTTTTGGCGTGGCCAATAAGCGCTCGATTGCCTGGGCGATCGCGCAGGGACTGCACGCGGCGGGCATGAATCTTGCCGTCACCTATCAGAACGAGCGCATGGAGATGGAAGCTAAAGACCTGATTCTTTCGCTCCCCGGCGCGGAAGCCTTCATGTGCGATGTTTCGAAAGACGAGGAAATCGTGGAGCTATTTGAAAGACTGAAAGCGCGCTACGGCAAATTGCATGCGCTGGTGCACAGCGTGGCCTTTGCGCCGGCCGAGGAACTGAAAGGTGAGTTCGTAAACACGACGCGGGAGGGTTTTCGTGTGGCGCATGACGTCAGCGTGTACTCGCTGATTGCCGTTTGCCGCGCGGCCGTGCCGCTGATGGAAGAAGGCGGCAGTGTCATCACCATGACCTATTACGGCGCGGAAAAAGTTGTGCCGCATTACAACGTCATGGGCGTGGCCAAGGCGGCGCTCGAATGCACGGTGCGCTATTTGGCGCAGGATCTGGGGCGACGGAAGATTCGGGTCAACGCAATTTCGGCGGGGCCGATCAAAACGCTGGCGGCGCGCGGCATCTCGGGCTTCGGAGACATGCTGCATTCCCACGCCGAACGCGCTCCGCTGCAACGCAATGTCGACGTTGGCGAAATCGGCAGTACCGGGGTGTTTCTTGCCTCGGACGCAAGCTCCGGTATCACCGGAGAAACCATTTATGTGGATTGCGGCTATAACATTATAGGCTTCTAAGAAGCCAGTTACGAGACTGGTTACTACCGTTTGCTTTTGACAAATTGTTGACATGAATCGGCGCAAATTCAGGGGTACCCTTTAATGTGTCATGAAGTACCAGCGGATTTTCCTGCTGTGGGCGTGGCTGATGTTGTCGGCGGTACCCTGCTTGGCTCACCACATGGCGGTTATAGTCAATAAAGACAACATCGTTCAAAATTTTACTTCCGCACATTTGGCCAAGATTTTCGAAGGGGAAGTAAAGAAGTGGCCCGACGGCAGAAATGTAGTGCTGGTATTGCATAGCTCTTCGCCAGGAGAGCTCGCAACGCTCGAACATCTTACTAAGATGAGTGTAGCGGATTTGAAAGCCATGCTCGCTTCTCACACGGATTCGATTCGGACCGTGGCTTCGGATTCCGATGTGATTGGTGCAGTAGCCACCACTCCGGGGGCTATCGGGCTTGTGGAAGAACATTCGATCACCGATCAGGTGGGAGTGGTCAAGGTCGACGGTAAGCTGCCGATGGAATCCGGTTATTTGCCGCACTAGCCGCGAATGTGGAAGTAGTTCCTCTGAGATTCTCCTTCGCAAGCTCTTAAGGTTTTGAAGCCAAACTGCCGATTGCTTGGCTATGGGACAGCGGGGAGATGTTGAGGAGCGCAAGTCGCCCTCGACGCGATTCTGGCATTCGTTCTTCCGGCCTTCATTCTTTGGGCAATCGGTGTTCCAGCAGAGCGCAGTCTCGCCACCTCCGACCGATCCGCTCCGTAGCGAGACACCTTTGCTGCGCGACGCCGAGATTGCCGCGGTCTACAGCGGCGAGCGCGTGGCTGGCGATTTCTATGAATTTCTGAGGGTCGGGCCATCTCGCATGCTGTTCGCCCTGCTGGATATTGCCGGCCTGCGGGCGGACACGCGCGAAATCCTGATCAGGGTGCAGGAAAGGATTCGCACGCTTGCGCCTGAGCTTTTCGCCGGAGAGGACTTCAACGAAACGACTGCCATGATCGAACTATGCTACGAGATGAATTGCACCATTATGCGGGGCGGTCTGCGGAGTTGTCCGGCGTTCATCGGTTGCTACAACGAAGACCTGGGAACGGTGTGCTACGCCAATGCTGGCCACACTCCGGGGCTGTTGCGCGACCACACAGGCGTCACGTTGCTAGGCGCCACCGGCTTGCCGCTGGGTTTGTTTTCCCACACGATACAGAGCGCGGCGGCTTGTCATCTGATGCCCGGCTCCGCTCTTCTGGCTGTCTCACGCGGAATCGTCGAATCGAGCCAGCGCGAGGTGGACGATTCTGGCGGGGAGCGGATGAATTCGGAATTCGGACTGGAAGGAGTGAAACAAAGCTTTCAGGACGCGACCGTGCTGAGTGCCCACGACCTGTGCCTGACCGTGCTTCAGGCGGCTCGCAAGTTCAACCCGATGTCTCCCACAGAAAACGACCTGACGGCGCTCGCGCTGGTGCGGAAGGCGTTACCAGCATGAGGAAAGCAACGGAAAAATAACCCACGGATCCGGTTGTTCAGGCATTTGCCGTTGAAAAGCGCTGACTGGAGTTTAACAATCACTTCTGCGCCGCAATCCATTCATTGATCCTGGTTTCCAGCATGTCGAGCGGCAGCGGGCCTTCATCCAGCACAGCGTCGTGAAAGGCGCGGATGTCGAATTTTGCGCCCAGTTCCTTTTGCGCTCGCGCCCGTAGTTCGAGAATTTTCGTCTGTCCCATTTTGTAGGAGAGAGCCTGCGCCGGCCAGGCGATGTAGCGATCCACTTCCGTATTGATGTTCTCGTCATCCATGGCCGTGTGCTCGTGGAAGTAGTCGACCATCTGCTGGCGGGTCCAGTGCTGTGAGTGAACGCCCGTGTCGACCACCCAGCGCACGGCGCGCCAGATTTCATTCTGCAGCCGCCCGTAGTCGCTGTACGGATCCTGATAAAAACCGACTTCCTTTCCCAGGCGCTCGGAATAGAACGCCCAGCCTTCGGTATACGCATTCAAATCGAGGTTGAATTTGCGAAACGGCGGCAGATCGGTGAGTTCCTGCGCGATGGAAAATTGCAGGTGATGTCCGGGAACGCCTTCGTGGTAACCGATAGCCTCGACGTTGAGAAGCAAGCGTTTTTCGGGCGCGTATTCATTGACGTTGATGCGACCGGGACGCGAGCCATCCCCTGCGCCGATGGAATAGTCGGCGGGCGGGGCTGACGCGGCGCGGAACGACTCCATCTGCACGACAACTAGTTTGTTCTTGGGCAGTCGTCCGAATAGTTCCGGAAGTTTCGTGTACATCTGGTCGCGATAGTGCGTGTAAAGATCGAATAATTGCTGGCCAGATTTCGCGTGCAAGTTCGGATCCTGCCGGATGTGCTCGTTAAACGATTTCAGATCGCTGAAGCCCTGCGCCTTGGCGATCGAGAGCATCTGGGTTTCGATTTCCGCAACGCTCTTTATGCCAAGCTCGTGAATCCGGTCGGCAGTGAAGTCGGTGGTGGTCTGATGGCGGACGGCAAAGCGATAGCGTGCATCTCCGTCGGGCAAGGCCCACTCGCCGGGATCGAGGCGTCCGTGGGGCGCGTAATCGTCGCGCACGAACTTGGCGAACTTTGCGTAGGCGGGCGCGACCTCGTTTTTCACCACGGCTTCCATCTCGTCGCGCAGTTTCTTACGTTCCGGCTCCGCTATCGAATCGGGGAATTTGCGCAGCGGCTCAGTGAAAGGACTTTTGTCGAGCGAATCGTCGGCGATGCCTTGCGCCTGGCTGGAAACTTTTTCCAGCAGAAACTTGGGCGGCATAAGGCCATCGCGCAGTCCGTCGCGCATGTGCGCTTCAGCCTGATCCAGTACGCGCGGAATCTGGTGCAACCGTGAGATGTAGTCCTGGTAATCTTTCGCGTTGCGGAACGGTGAATCGTACGGGAGCGACGCGTAGCCGAGATGAATGCCGCCAAACTGCGTCGCCGGCATCTCCCAGTTTTTGAACTTCGCCTCATCGATCGACTCGCGCAGGCTGCGAACCATGAGCGCCTGGTTGAGTTTTTCCTGCTCGGGAAATCCGGTGACGTCGATGGCTTCGAAGCGGGCCAGCGATTGCCGAGTGTGTTCGATATCGTCGGCAATTGCCTTGTCTGAAAAATCGCTGAGGCGATCGTTGTAACGATCGTCGCCGACCTGCGTGGCAAGCTCGGGCTGCGTGCGCAGCGTGTATTCCCACTCCTCGGCGAGCAGGCGATTGAGGTCGGCGCGACGGGCTTCAAGAGTTTGATCGGCGGCGTGAGCGAGACAGGAAACGAACAGGGACAAAGCGAAAGAAAAAATCACAAGCGAGGTTCGCAAGATGAACACCTCTCGGGGATGAAACTCTGCCGTCAAAAAATATCAGAAAAAGCGGGATCGTGGTTTTTGCGTTCGGCACGCGGAGCCGCAATTCCCTCCAGATTCGCTCCAAGACTCCCCGCGCTGTGGTGCAAACTGTTGCAGTATGCTGACAGCTTTCGGCGTAACCGGCCATCAGTTACCGAGGTGCGTGTCCTCCGTGGAAGATCGCGCTAAATACAAGTTATTCATCTAGTTATCGGGCAGATTCACTGTCAGACGTAGGCGTACTTTGAAGTTGCGTCAAACCATATAAATCGCCTATTATCGAGCAGTTGCAGAGAATGCGCGCCATCCGTGGGGCTTTGGCGACACTCTTGCATCGTAATTACTAAGCCGATAGACAGATTTGGCCGGCCAAGGCCCTAGATTGGCCGAGTACCGCTGGGGATGGTGAAAGTGAAGTTCAGCGCCTGGTTTCTTCGTCTCGCCTTTTTCTTGAGTTGTGCCATCTTGCTGGAAGCGAATGGGCTCGCGGCCAGCATCAATCCGAGCACAGTCGCGCCAAAAAAGAAAAACCACAGCGTTACGGAAAGTCAACATGCGAAGCGGCGCATGCGCACGCTCGCCCGCAGCCGCTCCTCGCATTCGCAATATGCCTACACGCATTCTTACTCGTACGGTACAGTTCGGCGCCATCATTATTATGAGCGGTTCTACACCAGTTCCTACGCATCCGATATCGCCGAGGGCGACATTACGGGCGGCGAAGACCCGGTCGTGCGCGAAGCCGCCATCGACGCGCTCGGCAACATGAACGGCACGGTGGTCGCGATCGAGCCGACCAGCGGGCGCATCCTGGCCATGGTCAACCAGAAGCTGGCGTTGTCAAGCGGAGCGCAGCCGTGTTCGACCATCAAACTCTCCGTGGCGTTGGCAGCGCTGAGCGAAGGCGTGATTGATGAAGGAACGCA
>JASHOU010000106.1 GCA_030038475.1 Terriglobales bacterium
GAGGAGGAGGCAAACGGGTATTTGATCGCTACCGGCGGAGGTTAAATGCCGTCGATCGGGATGTGGCGAAGCGCGAACGGCAGGGTCGCGCCACACTGTAATCCATTGACTAAGAAGGCTTCTCTGCCAAAAATAAGCTTTCAGCGGAAAGCGCGGAACGATATAATTTGTGCAATTTCAGTAGAGTGGAGTTCCAGTCGCTCGCTCGACCGAGTGTGCTGTCAGGGGAACGTTGAATGGCGAATGGGAATCCCGTAGAACGGGAAGACAAGCAACCGACTGTAAAAGAACCAGCCAAAAAGCCCTACAAGAAGCCTACCTTCCGATGCGAGCGAGTGTTTGAGACGCAAGCCTTGGCTTGCGGGAAAACGCATTCTCAAGGGGGGCCATGCCATACTCATCCCAGCTCTTCCTAGGCATCTCGCGGTCACAGCAGGTGCGAGTCCGCTGCCCCAACACTAACTTTTAGTAATGACCTACCACTGCTCGCTATTGCAGCGCCGTCTGCGTCAGCTTGACGGCGCAATAGTTCTTGCCTCCGCAGTTCATGCCCAAAGTGACGGCTAAAACACACACATCCCGGTTGGCGGGCAAGGTGAGAGTCTTCACTGTCTTGTTTGCGTTGAGAGCGAATGAGTAACCGTAGACATAGGTCGCGTGAACTCGCTCGCCTCCGTTATAGGTATTCTCATACGGCATATCTATGACTGGCGATTCGTTCGCGTAGGGGACCGGCCCTGTGTACCAGTCGCTGAAACTCTGGGTGAAGTTTGTGGTGCTGCCGTCGCTGTAGTTGACGGTGAGGGTCTGCCCGGTCTGGTTGCCGTTTACAGCTGCGGCCAGAATCTCCATCGTGCTGAACGAACCCGAAGGAAGAGTAATCGTGGTGTTCGCCCAGACGTCGGCCACGTTTGCGGTCCCGAAGGTAAACGTGGTGCCGTTCCAGGTCAGAGTAGTGCCGAGAAGATTGGAGGCATAAGCATTGCCATCATTATCCAGCCCTCCAGTCTGCGAAAAGTTGGTGCCGGGGCTGTAGATGCCATTGACGTTGTAGCCATTTCCGGGAACGGCCGTCGAGGTGGAACCGGCATCCTCGGTTGAGAAGTAAATGTTCTCGGCCTGAGCTGTTCCGTTGTCGTTGTTGTCTGCGGCGAAGCTACTGGTACCGCCAGGGTAGCCGGTGGCTTCAGCCGAGTAGGTGGGCATGGTGCCGCCTGTCCCGCTGGTGTTGGTGAGTTGGGTATTGACGTTCCACATGGTGACGACGTCGGCTCCGGTAGTAGCGCCTTCCTCTCCGATGCCGACAAAGATGCGATCATTGGTGCCATCGTAGAACTCGGTGATGGGCGAGCAGACTCCGTTATTTCCGCCGGGATTGACATTCGTGTTGTCGGACATGGCGGGTGTGGTGTTCACCACCCCGGTGCTGGGGTTGAAGCTGATCGCGAACAGATCCTGCGCGGCCGTGTTGGTTGAGTCAGTGCCGCAACTGTACAAGGTGGATTTTGAGCTGGCCGGCCCGTAGGTGAAATAGTTATTGTCGAAGGCTCCGTAGAACAGCATGGGATTGGCATTGGTACTTTCAGATCCCAGCTCCACCGCAACCGCGGAAGCGAGGCTGGCGGGCAACTGCGTCACTGAAGTCTTGCCGGCCGCGTCGTAGGTGGAGAAGACGTAGATGTACTTGTTGAACGGGTCCAGCAGTGGTCCGGGGCCAGTCTGGTAGTTGTAGTTGCTGCCGCTATTTCCATAGGTATACGAGGCCGGGGATGCGGCCGCGAAGTTGGGCGTTGTGGCTGAAGAGTTCACCACGTAGGCATAGATCTTTTCCGAATCGGTGATGAAAACCTCGTTGAGAGTCGGATCGTAGACCGGGCCGCTCATCGCCGAACTGGGCGTGGTTTCGAAGGTCGTGTTTACGGGAATGCAGAAATCGATGCTCGGGTTGGTGGTAGCGCTGAAGATATTTTTAATATGGTAAAGCAGTCCGTTGTTGGCGCTGATGTAACCGGCGTCGTTGGTGTAGTCGACGTAGAGGTCGGAATGGCCGTTGGCGGCGGTATAGGCGGTGCCGCATCCGTTATAAGTCGAGGCGGTGTATTCGATGGCATCGTCGCAGGAACTCGTGGTCGGATTACAGGTTCCATTGGTGAAGGTACCGGCTGGGGTAACGGGATCGGTGGCGCTGATACCCTGGCTCGCGAGCCATTTCGTAATGTGCAGGTAGGAGCTGGTGGCCGTCCGGTTTTCGATCCAGGCAACCTTTGTCCCATCGAGGGAAAGCACCGGAGACAACGGCGAGCCGCCGCTGCCGATGGCGTAAGCAAACAGAAAGGTGGGACCCGTGCCGGAACAATATCCGTTGCCGGCGCCGTCGGTGTAGAGGTTCTCCAAGGCGACCAGATTGGCTTGGCCGGGTGTGCCCGTCGAAGGGGCGGCGTTAATGGTGTACACGACAAAGTCGCTGCAACTGGGGCTTGAGTAATTGTAGGTGTATACCGCCGGGGTTTCTCCCATGGCCATGCCAGCGGTTGGCCCCAGGGAAACGGACCAGTCAACCTTGGAGTGTTTCGATGGCGGAGTGGGGATTTTGACCAGGTCCCACGGACCCAGCGGATCAAACCGAGTATCGGCGTCGGTGTCCTCGTTCAAACCATCTTCCCGCCAGTCGGCTTGGCTCGCCCCGATGGCCGATTGGCTAGTTGAGTTGAGATGTTCCCGCATGTAATGCAGATACACGCTATTCAGGAAGCGGGGATCATCGCGGAGCTTCATTATGTCTTCGAGCGAGCCATTGCGGGTGAAGATGATGTGGCGGTCGCTCCAATCTTGGGAGCCGCCAAGCCGCGGCGTGGAGGGCGCGGGGGTGGGCGCATCCTGCGCGGAGATGGCGACGGTCGCTATTAATATGGTGGCGAGACAAAAAACGACTGCTTGTGTGAAACGAAGCATCCAGCCCATAACCGTATCCTTCGCTGAAGAGTTTTGCTCCATTGTACGAAGGGGCACAGCCCGCTGATAGTGACCAAAGGTAATCACCGAGCCTCTGTGAATGAGGGCAGAAGGCACTTCACGTGCAATGCGAGTCGGGCAATCCCTACAATTCGCGACGGCCTTCCATGGCCTTCAGCATGGTAACTTCGTCGGTGTATTCGATGTCGCTGCCGACGGGAATGCCCATGGCGATGCGGGTGACGCGCAACGCTTTTTCCTCGCCCAGGCGCTTGAGTTGCTGGGCGAGATAGGTGGCGGTGGCTTCGCCTTCGACGGTGGGATTGGTGGCGAGGATGACTTCTTCGATTTCACCTTGGCCGACGCGCGAGAGCAGGTTTGCGATGCGAAGCTGCTCGGGACCGACGCCGTGCAACGGTGAAAGCGAGCCGTGGAGCACGTGGTAGACGCCATTGAAATGGCGCGTTTTTTCGACGGCGGCGATGTTGGTCGGCTCTTCGACCACGCAGACCACCTTTTGATTGCGGGTGGGACTGCTGCAGTAGACGCAGGGATCGACGTCGGTGATGTTGTTGCAGATGGAGCACAGGCGCAGCTTGGCCTTCACGTCGCGAACGGCGGAGGCGAGAGATTCGGCGTCATCGTCGCTCGAGCGCAGGATGTGAAAGGCGAGGCGCTGGGCGCTCTTGTTGCCGATTCCCGGCAGTTTTTTGAGTTCGTCGATGAGCCGGGTCATCGGCTCGGCAAAGCGAGACATAGGATTGGTAATTTGTGATTTGTAATTAGTAATTAAAAGCTAAAGAACCTGGATCGGACTTTCAATTACCAATCACAAATTACTGATTACAAATTACATAATTCCTCCGAGTCCGCCCAACATTCCGCCCAGACTGGACTGCATTTGCCTATCGACCTGGCGGCTGGCTTCGTTGAGGGCGGCCATGACGAGATCCTGGAGCATCTCGACATCGCCCGACTTGACCGCTTCGGGATCGATTTTGATGGCGAGCACCTGTTTGCGGCCATTCATTTTGATGGTGACCGTGCCGCCGCCGGAAGACGCTTCGACGACAGTTTGCTCCATTTTCTTTTGCAGCATTTCCGCCTGCTGCTTGGCTTGCGACATGAGCTCCTGCAAGTTGAAACCAGACATAAGAAATTTGTAATTGGTGATTGGTAATTTGTAATTGCAAACCAAACCACCAGGAGATTGGTTTTCAATTACAAATTACAAATCGCAAATTACCAATTGCCACTCATCCTTTCTCGCGGTAATCGATCACGGTGCGGATTTCGGCTCCGAATTTTTCTTTCATTCGCTGAACGATTGGATCCTGTTCGGCGCGGCTGCGGGCGCTTCCGTTGGTGGGCGACTTGCGTGGCGCGGACGCAGGCTCGGCCGCGCCCGGTTCAACGATCATCTTGATCGGCCTTCCGGCAGCGGCGCTGGCAGCGGCGCTGGCAGTACGGCGCGCTTCGCTGGTGAATGACATTTCGATCATCGTGCTGGATGCGGATACGCTTGCCGTCAATGTGTTTTCTTGCAGGCGCCACTCGGCATTTTCGAGAATCGAAACTAGCATTTGCTGTTCGGCTAGCGCGTTGAGAACAGCGTCGCGCAGGTAGTCGGCGCTCGCTTCCGCTCGGTTTTCGAGAGAGGTGTCACGAACCCGATCGGATGAACGAATGGGCGAGATGTCGGTCGTTCCGTTGGCTATCAGGTCGGGCGATGAATCATCCAACGCAGGTGCTGCCGAGCCCATGATGACCACAGGGCGTTGTTCGTGACCGAGAGTGTCCGCGCCACTCGACTCCGACTTGGGATAAGTTTTTCTGGCGCTGTCGGCGGCGAAGGGCGACACGGAATTGGATCGCGGCGATGCCGGCGGCTCGGTGCGGCGAGGCTCCGACGATTTTGTCAGATACGGGGCCGAGGTCGGCTTGGCTGCATTCGCAGATAGCTGCGCTGCTTCGCTTAGCAACTGCTCGATCGGCAACAGGCGTTGCGCGTGCGCCATTTTCAGCAGTCCCAGTTCGAGATGGAAGCGCTGTTCCTGGCGGTAACCGAGTTCGGCGTGGGTGCGGAGCATGATCTGCAGATGGCGGGCGAGATCTTCTTCGCTGAACAGATCGGCGATGCGGGCGGCGCGGGCGCGCTCATCGGAGGAAATCTGGAGCAGCGGCGAATCTTTGCCGGCGATTTTGGCAACGGTCACATTACGCAGGAAACGCACCAACTGCCGCGCGAAATGCGTAGGACTGTAGCCCTGGGCGATCAGTTCGTCGACGAGAACCAGAATCTTATCGCTCGAACTTTCTGCCACGGCTTGCATTACGGCTTCGAGCGCGGCGGCTGGAGCGGAACCGATCAAACCGCGAACCGAGTCGGCGGTCAGATGATCGGCGGTCGAGGCGATGGCCTGGTCGAGGATGGAGAGCGCGTCGCGCAGGGAACCGTCGCCGGCTTCGGCGAGGAGCGCAAGAGCGTCATCGTCGGCGGGAATTTTTTCCTGCGAGACGATGTCGCGGAGCTGACCCACAATGTCTTCGAACTTGACGGCACGAAAACTGAAGTGCTGGCAGCGCGAGCGGATGGTCTGCGGGATATCTTCGGGCTGCGTGGTGGCCATCATGAAGATGACGTGGCCGGGAGGCTCTTCGAGCGTTTTTAGCAGCGCGTTGAAAGCAGCGTCGGTGATCTGGTGCGCCTCATCGAGAATGTAAATCTTGAAGCGATCGCGCGCGGGACGATAACGGGTGGCCTCGCGCAGTTCGCGGATCTCGTCGATGCCACGATTAGTGGCGGCGTCGATTTCAATCACGTCGACGGAATTGCCGGCGCGAATCTCGGTGCAGGAATCGCACACGCCGCAAGGTTCGGCGACGGGCTTTTCGCTCTTTCCGTCGATGCCGCGGCAGTTCAACGCCATGGCCAGGATGCGGGCGACGGTGGTTTTGCCGATGCCTCGATGCCCGCTAAAGATGTAACCGTGGGCGACACGCTCCTGCGCGATGGCGTTTTGCAACGTGCGGGTGATATGTTCCTGGCCGATGACATCGGAGAATTTCTGCGGACGGTACTTGCGGGCCAGGACCTGATAGCTCATCGGAAAGCTCGATTATACAGTGAGCTTCGGGCTGCTAGCTTCGGGCTGCGAGCAAACCCGCGGAATTCTCGGCCGTCGATCACTCGAAGCTCGTGGCTCGGAGCTGCTTGCGCGCCGGAGTCTGGCGGGGTACGCTCTTGGGTTGAGTTTTCTGCGGAGATCTTTTCGCGAAGTTGCCGCAAATATTTTTCTGCGACATTTTTTCGCGAACGGTTTTTCGCGTAATCGGAGAAGTTACCTATGCAGCTAAGAATGAGCACACGGGCGCTAGAGGGCGTGCTGGTGGTGGATTGCAGCGGACGGTTGATATTTGGCGAGGAGTCGGCGAGTTTGCGTGACCTGGTCAAGAAGCTACTCGCGGAGAAGCCGCAGGTGGTGATGAATCTGCGCGAGGTGAATCACATCGATAGCGGCGGCCTGGGAACGCTGGTTTCGCTCTATACGACCGCTCGCAATGCTGGCGGCGCCGTGAAGCTGGCGAGCCTGAGCCAGCGCGTCGGCGATCTGCTGCAGATAACCAAGCTGCTCACGATTTTTGAAGTGTTCGATGATGAAGAAACAGCGGCGAAGTCGTTTAAGAAGGATGCGGCGTAGTCCGGGCTATATTCCGACTCTAGTCTGGCTGCGACGTCTCCCAGACAGGACGCGGCCATCAAGCGCGGTTTAATCGGCGTCGTTTAACTCGAGGAAAGATGTCCGCATCGAGGTTCCATTCTGGACGTCGGTGAGCACAAGAGTGCGAATGGATCCCGAAGTGTCCGGAATGACGCTCTGGCTGAAGATGGGCGTCAAGTTGCCGGATGCACACACGTAGATCGTATAACCCGGCGGTGTCGGCTCGTTATTAGGATTAAAAGCCACGGTAATGTATTTGCTCGCCTGCGTGTAAGCCAGGCCCGCAATTGTAACCGGCGCCGCAGGACCGGTGCTGGGATTCAGTTCGATGTAGATGTCCACGTTGCCGGGGCCGCTGGGCGAGGCGTGGATGATGCGGAATTCAATATAGCCAGCCGCCGGCGGCGTATTGTCATCCTGAATCGATAAGATGGTCGCGTTGTTGCCGTTGGCCACAAATCCGGTACCCACTACGGTGTAGGACGTGGATGAGCTCCAGCCGACAGTGGTGGGATTGAAGCCTACGGTGTGAGTGCCCGTCAAAAACCCCTCGATCGTGTCGGTACCAGCAGTTACATTGGTATAGCCAGGCTGATTGGGCAGAACGCCAAGGAACGAGATGTCAGGAAACTTGTCGGTTCCGTTGACATAGACATCCATGGTGGCGCCATCTTGGATGGCGTGGACGAAGCGAACTTGCGCCGAACCACTGGAGCCGCAGCCGGGAATGAAAATGCTCAGGGCCAGCAGGGCCGCGACGGCTAGTACGAGCGCCAGGGCTTTCAACGGACGAGACATCCTTCGTTCTTCTCCCAAATTTCATCTCCCACAGGCTGTTAGATGGTGAGCAAGAGGATTTTAGCAGCTTGCCGGGTGCTGGATTGATCTTGAATCGAGCCCCTGCTCGGAATCACAATCAGCCGACCCATAGCCTGTTCCAGCCGGCTTGCGATCAATTGGCTCGAGATCAGTTGAAATCATTCAGAATCACGAAGCGCGGATTCATCTGGTCGAGATTCGGCTGGGCCGTGAGTATTAAGGTACGAACCACACCTTCGTTGGGACCGCCGACACTGATGCTCTGGTTAAAGATCTGGGTTGTGGTTCCAGGCTGACAGACGTAGACGATGTAGCCGCTCCCGGCGGTGTTATAGGGAACAGTGACGTAGCTGCTCGTCGCCTGGTATGCGAGGCCGGAGATCGTTGCCGGAGCGTTCAGTGTCTGCTGCGCCTTGAGGATATAAATATCGACGGTTGTCGGCGTGGAGGGCGATGCGTTAATGACGCGGAATTTGATGTTGCCATTCGCCGGCGGCGTATTGTTATCGACCGGCGCGATGATGACAACGTCATTCGTGTTGGTAACAAATCCGGTGGCAATGACGGTATATTGGTTGCCATTGACCAACCCAATGTTCGAGGTGCTGAAGGCCTCGGTGGAGGTGCCGGTCAGGAATCCTTCGATCGTCACAAGACCGGAAGGTGCGGATTTGTAGCCCGATGCCGGCATGACATTGGTGAAGGCGATATCGGTGAATTCATTGGTTCCATTGATGTCGATATCGAGGGCATCGGCATCCTCGATAGCGTGGACAAAACGAACCTGGGTCAGCGAAGTGGTGGTGCAGCCGACGGTGAGCAGGCTCAGGGCGGCCAGGGCTGACGCCAACAGCCGGGCTTTCAACAAACGAAACATCTGCATCTTCTCCCAAGGGCAATTCTGTGGTGAGCAAGGAGGATTCTAGCAGCTTGTCATGTGGCGTACCGGGCCTGAGCCGAGGCCCGGTTTGTTTTCTGACGTTGGCAACGACACACACGGTTGGCGGCAAGGCGGCTCAGCCCGCGATTAGTTAAGGTCATCCAGGACCTTAATCCCACCCAGTGCTGTCCCCTGCGAATTGTCATAAAGAACGATGGTGCGGATCGAGCCCTCACTGGAGTTGCCGATATTACCGATGTCGACGCCGGCGATCAGCGGGTTCCCGCCGGCTGAGTTGCAAACGTAGATCCAGTAGCCCCCATTCGAGTTGTACGGAGCAGGTATATAGCTGCTTGCCGAATTGACGGTAAGGCCGCTTGCCACGTAGCTGCTGGCGCAGCCGTTCCCGACGACGGGGTTCGGAACGATGTAAACGTACACCGAGTCCGGCCCCTGCGGCGCAGCTTCGATAATGCGGAAATTGATGGTGCCATCTGCGGGCTCGGTATTGTTGTCAGCAAAAGAATTGATGTTAACGTCGCTGGTGTTGGGCCCGCTTGCAACCATGGTGTACTCCGTCCCAGCGGTAATGTTGACGTTAGAGACGGTGAAGGCCTCAGTGGTGGTGCCGGTGGCGAGTCCCTCGACCGTGAGGCTGCCCGCGGGGACGGTGGCATAGCCACTTCCCGGCCCTACGCTTCCAAACCCTACGCCCCTGATATCGACTGTTCCGTTGAATTCAATATCCAGGGTGGTGGTGTTTGCGATGGCATGGAAAAAACGAACCTGCGCTTGACTGCCGTTACCGCAGCTAATAAAGACTCCAAGCGCGCACAAAGCGACAAGGGCTAATACAGGGTAGAGCACCTTCAGCAACCGGGGCATAGTTCTTCTCTCCACAGGGCAGTTTTTGGTCATTGGGATGCAAGCATGGTAATCCTAGGTTTTATCGATGCCCGTAAATATTTTGTGTTCGGAATCTAGGTTAACATGATTGGCGGCAGTGGCGTTGAGTAGAGGCTTTTCGCTCACGATGACATTCGGTCAGAATGACGATGGTGTGGAGATTGAGGATAACAACGGTGAGGATGTGTGAAGCGGCAGTCGCGGTCTAAGCCGGTTCCGTCGAAATCGGGAAGCAATGCGCTGGAGTCTAAGCGACGCCGCGTTGTGCGTTGCATTCGCACGCTACCGGCGGGAACGGTCTCGAGTTATGGAGCGATTGCGAAGGCGGCGGGATGGCCGGGAGCGGCGCGGCAAGTGGTGCGCATTCTGCGGCAGGTTCCCGGATTGCCCTGGCATCGAGTGGTTGGCTCGGGCGGCGCGATCAAGCTGGGCGGAGAAAACGGCGCGGAGCAGAGATTTCGTTTGCGAATGGAGGGCGTGAGTTTTCGCGGTGCGCGTGTGGATATGAAGCGGCATGAGTTCCGCTTCGCGGGTGGGAAGGCCGCGAGAAGAAGCGCGTTCGCAAGTAGAGTTGTGTTTTTGATGTCATCCTGAGCGACCGGGGGATCCAAGCAAGGTTTTTGCTTGCTGGGGTGGGGAGCGAAGGACCTATGCGACTTGGAGGACACAATCCGTGGTTCGTCGCTATCCTCCAGCCGCATCAGCCTTGGCGTACATTTCGTCGATCAAGGCGCGGTAACGCTCCTCGATGCCGCGGCGGCGGACTTTGAACGTGTGGGTCATGGTGCCATCGGCGGCAGAAAACTCTTCAGAGACGACGAGCACACGTTTCAACTTCTCGAAGCGCGCCAGATTCTGGTTGAGTTCCTCGACAATGCCTTCATAGAGCGCCTGCACACGCGTGTTAGCGACCAAAATTTCGCGTGAGCCGAAGTTGACCTGATTGGCGCGGGCCCAATCTTCGAGAACGGGAAAATACGGCGAGATGAGCACGGCAGGGAACTTGCGCCGATCGCCGATCACAACCGCTGTGCCGATGAGCGGATTGAGCTTCAGGGAATTTTCAATCGGCTGCGGCGCGATGAATTTGCCACCGGAGGTTTTAATCAAATCTTTCTTGCGATCGGTGATAGAGAGGAATCCATCGCTGTCGAGATGACCGATGTCGCCCGTCTTGAACCAGCCGTCCACAAAAGCGGCGGCGGTTTCCTCGGGGCGATTCCAATATCCCTTGAATATGGAGGGACCGCGCACCAGCACCTCGCCATCGTCGGCGATGCGAACCTCGACATTGGGGAGCGGTTTGCCGACGGTGCCGAGTTTGTGCGTGGTGGGCGTATTGACGGCAATTACGGGCGAGGTTTCGGTAAGTCCATAGCCTTCGTGAATCGGGATGCCGATATCGGCGTACCACTCCGCGAGTTCGCGGCCCAGTGGCGCGCCTCCGGAGATGAATTCCTCGGCTTTCCCGCCCATGCCGGCGCGCACTTTGGAAAAGACCAATTTGTTGGCGATCTTCCAGGAAAGCGATGTGGGTTCGGCGCCGGTAAGAGTTTCGGCGCGGTGGGCGCGGCCGACGGAAAGCGCCCAGCGATAGATTGCGCTCTTGGGAAAACCTGCGGTTTTTAAGATGACCTGCTGGCGAATCTTCTCGTACACTCGCGGCACGCCTATAAAGATGTTCGGCTGAACTTCCCGCAGAACCTGCGACAGTTGCGCGATGTCAGGACAGTAGGCGAGCACGACGCCGCGGTCGAGCAGGGCGAAATCCACGTGGCGAGCGGTCACATGCGAGAGCGGGAGAAACGAAACGCTGATCTCGTCTTTGGATCCGAAGCCGAAGGCGGCCATGGACTCAGCGACGTTGGACGCCATGTTGCCATGGGTGAGCATGACTCCCTTGGGAGTTCCCGTGGTGCCCGAGGTATAGATGATGGTGGCGAGATCGTTGGGCGCGATCGACTGCGAGCGGGCGTCGAACTCGGGATCGGGCTCGTTGGGGCCGTGCAGCATGAGTCCGTGCATGTGAACGGCGTGCGCGGTTTCGACCGCATCCATTACGAGGATGTGTTCGACTGGCGTGTGACGCTGGATGGTCAGGACTTTTTCCAGTTGACCTTTGGTGGAGACGGCGATGACGCGTGCGCCTGAGTCGTTGAGGATGTAGGAGGTCTGCTGGGCGGTTTGCGTGGAATAAATGGGAACCGTGACCGCGCCGAGCGCGAGAGCGGCGAAATCGGCGATCGTCCACTCGGGCCGATTTTCGCTGAGGATTGCGATGCGATCGCCTTGGCGAATGCCCCAGGATTCGAGCGCGCGAGCGACTCCGGCGACGTTTCGATAAAGCTCTGCGGAAGAGATCGGCACCCAGCCGAGCGCCTGGCGTTGCAACATCACGCGGTCGCGGCGGCGACCGTAGACGGTGAACAAAATGTCGTTGAGAGTCCCAAGGCTCATCTGATTCGGGCAATGATGCTCTCATCATTCTACTGAGTGCCCGGGGAGTTAGCAGAAACGGCGGTAATGCCGCGCACGGAGAAACGGCGGCAATTGCCCAAGCGCAGCGGCGATCTGCGAGAAAGCAGGTTGGTGACGGAATTCAGAATTGCCGTTCACGGAAATCCATTCACGGAAATCAGAAGGAGGGTAATGGGAAGTGTTGGCCGTATCCCAAACCCGCGTTGACGAAAGCAGGTTTGCGCCAATTGCCAGTTCTGACCGTCCAACGCCCTTTTGCCCGACACCTAAATTTCTGAGTTGGCCATTAGCAGAGAGCGCAAACGTCGCTAGGGCGAACGCTGTGATATTCTTTTTCTGCGGGGTGGAGCAGTCTGGTAGCTCGTTGGGCTCATAACCCAAAGGTCGGTGGTTCAAATCCACCCCCCGCAACCAAGCCTAAAATCAGTGAATCCTTCGCGTTAACGGCCTCGCCGTCAAGTCCTTCGTGTTCGTTTCGTGCATTAACGCGCGGAATTTCCCAAGTTCTTCTGCGGTCGAGCGGCATTTTCATTCTCGCCCCGATGGGCGCGCGAAGGAGGCAGGTTCGCTATCGATGAGGGCGACCGAAAAACCTCTGCAGGAGCAGGTCAGTCAAGGGCTTTCTCTCGGCCAAGTTTTTCGTTGACAATTTCTGCTAATTTCTATATTGTCTATGTGCATACTATAGATTATGCCCGGATCCCTGCCGGGCTTAAGGTCGCTGGTTCTCCCCACTCCTCGGCCAAGGAGAAATCGAAATGACTCAGCTACTCGATGTCCGTCCGCTCAAATCGCGAGTTGGAGATTTTATTGCTGGATTGAAAGCTTTGGAGAAAGAGCCCATCACGACCGCGCGCGTCTCAGACATTGTGGCCCAGATGCAACCGTCCGCAGAAGCCTTGGCTCCCTATTTACTGTGGAACCAGGAGCGGTATGCCCGTAATCTGATTTACCGTGACGATTGCTTTGAAGTGATTGCCCTCTGCTGGCTGCCGGGCCAGCGAACTCCTATTCACTCGCACAACGGACAACTCGGCTGGGTAACGGTCGTACAGGGTGAACTGGTCTGCCGTAATTATCAGTTTGTGCGATCCCGGGTGGAAAAGAAAGCACCTGTGTCCTGTAGTTGTCTGGCAGGCGCGGTCCGACCTGTGGAAGTGAAATTGTTGAGCAGTGCGACGTGTCAGGCCGATGGAACCGTCGCAGTGGTCGACCGGCGGCAGACGACACACCAGATTGAGAATCTTGAGAAATCGCGCCATGGCAGCGTGAGCCTGCACGTGTATTCGAAGCCCATCGACTCCTGTGTCCTTTTCGATGAGACCAGCCGATGTTGCGAGCGGCGGCAGTTGCAGTACTACAGCGCAAATGGAGTGATTCTTGGGGAGACGCCGCCGCTGACCTATGCTCAGCTCACCGACACGGCAGCGTGAAGCAATTGCCGCGGCGGCGGCACTTCGCATAGCGACCAAATGCTTCTAATGTTGACTAATATAATTTACATAATTGACAATATAGAGTAGTCTACTCGTTCCTTTATGTTCTTGGTCGAATCGCTTTGAATAGAGCGTCCGACGCGCCAGGTTATTGTTTCCCTCGAGTCCAGAATCAACCGACGATAGGTAAACGGCACGGACGTTGCGGGAGAGAGGATCTGAATGAGGTATCGCCACTGTCGTCTTTTGCTGGCTCTCGTCTGTGTTGCCATCGCTGTTCCAGCCTTCGCCACGGACGGATATTTCTCAATTGGTTGTGGCACGAAACAACTGGGACAAGGTGGCGCGGGCGTCGCATTGCCACAGGACAGCCTTGCCGCCGGCACCAATCCTGCAGGAATGGTCTTTGTCGGGGATCGCTTCGATCTCGGCTTGACCTTTTTTCGCCCGATTCGCGGCGGCTCCATAACAGGGAGCGAAGCGCCCGTGAATGGCATTTATGACGCCAGCCGGCACAAGAATTTCTTCATCCCGGAATTGGGTTTCAACCACCTTTTTGGCTCCCGCCTCTCTCTGGGCGTTTCGATTTGCGGAAATGGCGGAATGAACACCTCTTATACGACTCCGATTCCTTTGCTCGGCACCACTCGGGCCGGCGTTGACCTCGAACAACTCTTCGTGTCGCCCACGGCAGCATTCAAAGTAGCCGGACATCAGGCGTTGGGCGTTTCGTTGAATATCGGGTGGCAGAGAGTCTCGGTTGAGGGTTTGCAGAATTTCACCCAGCCAGGCTTTTCGATCGATCCCAGCAATCTTACCAACCGTGGCTATGACGGCTCCTATGGCGCCGGATTCCGCGTCGGATGGACCGGCGAATTCGGTAAATTTCTGAATCTGGGCGCCACCTTCCAGAGCCGCACGTACATGCAGAAATTCGACAAGTATCGCGGTCTCTTCGCCGAGCAGGGCGGCTTTGACATCCCGGCAAACGTAGCGGGCGGTGTGGCTCTTAAACTTACGGAGAAGATTACCGTACCCTTCGATGTGGAACGGATCTTCTACGGTCAAGTCAAATCGATTGCCAATCTTGATTCGAATCCGGCGCAGTTGGGAGCGGACAATGGGCCGGGTTTTGGCTGGAATGATATTACGGTAGAAAAAGCGGGCATCGACTACAAGATTCGGCCGACGCTTACCGTGCGCGGAGGTTACAATCACTCCGGTTTGCCATTCAACAGTTCACAAACCTTCTTCAATCTGCTGGCGCCGGCGGTCGTGCAGAATCACCTGACGGCGGGTGCGACAGTTGCCCTTGGCAATGGGAAGGAAATCAATCTTGCCTATCAACATGCCTTCGAGAATACGGTCAATGGCGTCAACTCGATTCCTCCCGCGTTTGGCGGAGGTGAGGCCAACCTGCAGATGTACCAGGACTCGATCGGTCTGAGCTTCGGGTGGGGGCGATAACCGGCATTGAACGAATGAACGGCACGACCGCACGGGCGATTCTCCTTTCTGGCACATGGCCGTGGTACGTGGCCGGCCCGGCGATTGGCCTTTTTGTTCCCGCGCTGCTCATCGTCGGCAACGCGCTGTTCGGTGTTTCCAGCAGCTTGCGCCACATGTGTGCCTCGGTGTTTCCGGCGAAGATTGAGTACTTCCGCTACGACTGGAAAAAGGCTGGTCTGTGGAACCTCCTGTTTGTTTTCGGAATCCTCATCGGCGGATTTCTCGCTTCCCACTACGGTGGACCGCACAACGTTGCGATTTCCGATGCAACGAAAGTCGACTTGGCCAAGCTTGGAATTCATGATTTTTCCGGACTCGCGCCGCGCGAACTGTTCCATTGGTCGGCTCTGCTTTCTTTCAAGGGGTTCGTCCTTATTGTTGTCGGAGGGTTCCTGGTGGGATTTGGAACCGCCTACGCCGGAGGCTGCACCTCCGGCCACGCCATCTCGGGCTTGGCAGACTTTCAGCTAGCCTCCCTGATTGCGGTCGTCGGTTTTTTCGCCGGTGGACTGATTGCAACCCATTTCATCCTGCCGCGATTACTCTGAGTTTTCCATGTTCACTGAACCCAAACTAACGGAACCGAAATTGGCTGAGCCGAAAACAACCGAACCGAACCGGACGTCTCCAAGCCCCGCCCAAACCACCGACGCTCTTATTCTTTATCTCTTACTCGGAATTGCCTTCGGTGTTGTCTTAACAAGATCCGAAGTGCTTTCGTGGTTTCGCATCCAGGAAATGTTTCGCTTTCAATCGCCGCGCAT
>JASHOU010000107.1 GCA_030038475.1 Terriglobales bacterium
AACGATCCCGAGCAGGAATATTTTGCCGATGGAATGACCGACGAACTGATTACCGATCTGGCGAACGTGCGGGAATTGAAAGTCGTTTCCAAGACTTCGATCATGCAGTACAAAGCGACCCGCAAGCCATTGCCGCAGATTGGGCGCGAGCTTGGGGTTGATGCGGTGGTGGAAGGATCGGTGTTGCGCTCCGGGAACCGGGTGCGGATTACGGCGCAGCTCATTCGCACCGCCGACGATCGTCACCTGTGGGCAGACGCGTATGAGGGGGATTTAAAGGATGTTCTGGCGCTGCAATCGCGGGTTGCCGAAGCGATCACCGACGACGTGCGCCTGAACCTGAGCGCAGAGGAACGAAAGCGCTTTCATTCCCCGCCGCATTTCGATCCTGAGGCATACGATATCTACCTGCGCGGGCGCGACCTGGCGAACAAAAGAACGGTTGCGGACTTACACGCGGCGGTTGAATATTTCGATCAGGCAGTGGAGAAGGATCCGAATTTTTCGCTTGCGTACGCCAGCCTGGCAGATTGCTACACGCTGCTTGCGCTGTTCGGAGACGGAGTGAAGTGGCTGCCGAATGCGGAGGCCAATGCGCGAAAAGCTCTCAATCTGGATGACAGTCTTGCGGAGACGCATACCTCGCTGGCGGCGGTAAAAGTCCTGGAATGGAATTGGCCGGAGGCGGAGAAACACTTTCAACGCGCACTGGGTCTCAATCCCAACTCGGCGCAGACACACCAGTGGTACGGGAACTTATATCTGGGTCCGCTGGGACGACATGCAGAGGCCATCGCCGAGTTAAAGCGCGCGCAGGAGTTAGACCCGTTGTCGCTGGCGATTCAGTCTGATCTGGGCTATGCCTACTATCTCGCCGGACAGAATGATGCGGCGATGCGTGAGTATCAAAGGGTGCTTGCTGCGGATTCATCTTTCCTGCCGGTTCATTACTACCTTTGGATGTATTACCAGTCCCAAGACATGTACGATCAGGCCCTGACGGAGCTGAGCGAGGATTTGATGTTGAGCGGCAATACGAAAGCGGCGCAGGAGGTGAAGCAGTTTGCCGGCGCGCAGAATCGCCGCGAACTGTTCGAAGAGATGGCAAAGTCGCGTGGGACGCTGGATGATGCACGTAAGGGAGCAGTCTTTAATGCCTTGGCCTGGTACCTCGCACTGGATGAACCAAAGGCTGCAATCGAGGCGCTGGAACAATCCTATAAGTTGCAGGAACCAGGTCTTATTTATATTGCGGCTGATCCGTTCTTCGCGCGGTTGCGTCCCAATCCGCAATTTCAGGATATTGAACGGCGCGTTGGTTTGCGGTAAGGCGTTGCGAGAATAACTATGAGTGCTTGAAAGAGGTTGGCGTCGAGCCGTTTCGATTCCTCTGCATTTCTATTTTGGAATCCTGCAATGGGAATGACGCAGTGCGAATTTCACTTTTTTTCGTCACCGTGTGCCGGTAGTGAAAAAACACATTGGGACACGTCACGCCGAGCGTAGTTCTTTCTGGGTTGATGACAGTCCGATATAATCCACAGCGCAGATGGCGTTGGCTTCCGGATCAAAACTAGGACCGTATGACATTCAGTCGCTTCTCGGCTCGGGAGGCATGGGTGAAGTGTATCGAGCGCACGATGCGCGGCTGAACCGGGTGGTCGCGATCAAAGTGCTGCCCAAGACTTACTCGGCGGATGCGGAACGGTTGCAGCGGTTCGTGCAGGAAGCGCGCGCGGCGGCTGGGCTGAATCATCCAAACATTCTTTCGATTTTCGATATCGGCGAGGACCACGGCGCGCCGTATATCGTTTCGGAGTTGCTGGAAGGGCAAGCGCTGCGCGAGCGCATCCGTGGCGGACCGATTTCTAGCCGCAAGGCCATTGACTACGCGCTACAGGTGGCGCGGGGGTTGGCGGCAGCGCACGAAAAGGGAATCGTGCATCGCGACCTGAAGCCGGAAAACCTATTCGTGACCCACGACGAGCGGGTGAAGATACTCGACTTCGGGTTAGCGAAGCTGACGCGGCCGGAGACGGATTCGAATTCAGAAGCGGCGACGATGCAGGTGAACACCGAACCGGGGCAGGTGATGGGCACGGTCGGGTACATGTCTCCGGAGCAGGTGCGGGGAAAAACGGCGGACCATCGCTCCGACATTTTTGCGTTTGGGGCGATTCTCTACGAGATGCTTTCGGGGCAGGCGGCATTTCGCGGAGAAAGTGCTGCGGATACGATGAGCGCGATTCTGAAGGAAGAGCCGACGGAACTTTCGGAAGTGGCGCGCAATGTTCCTCCGGCGCTCGAACGCATGGTGCGGCACTGCCTGGAGAAGAATCCGGTACAGCGTTTTCAGTCGGCGGGGGATCTGGCGTTTGGTCTGGAAGCGCTGACCGACAGTTCGGCGGTCAGCAGGACGAGCGCGCAGGCGGCGATTTCGCCGGCAGCGGGCGAGTCATCCGGGTCCGAGGTAACGGCTGTGCAGAAAAAAGAGACCGTGGCGCGCGGCAAAACGCGAGCCGTGGCGGCCGCTCTGGCGCTCGCAGTTTTGATGCTCGGCGTGGGGTGGTGGTGGGGACGAGGGGGTGAGCGAGCGCCGGTGGTGGAGTATCAGAGGATTACATTTCGCACTGGCTCGGTGGGGAATGCACGATTTGCTCCAGATGGAAGCATTGTCTACAGCGCTTCCTGGGATGGCGGAGAAAGCCAGTTGTACGATCGCAGTGCGAGCGACCAGGGTACGCGCGAACTCGGCGTGAAGGACGCGGACGTGCTCGCGATCTCAAAAAACGGCGAGCTGGCAGTTCGGCTTAGAACCGCGACTTTGATCGGATTTGCGGAAACCGGGACACTGGCTCTGATTCCGGTGACCGAGGCGCCGCGAGAAGTGCTCGATAATGTGCAGGACGCGGATTGGGCTTCGGACGGGGAGAATCTGGCGATCACGCGGTTTGTGCCGGGGAGCCGAAGGTGGCAGCTGGAGTATCCGATTGGGAAGGTGCTGGTGGAGGGGACGAACTGGATCAGTGATCCGAAGATCTCGCCGGATGGGAAATGGATAGCGTTTGCGGATCATCAGAATGCGACGGGCGACGATGAGGGTGCAGTGGCGGTGGTGGGCGCGGACGGCAAGGAGAAGGAGAGAATTCTTTCTTCGGGATGGGAGTCCTTGGAAGGGATTCTTTGGTCGTCGAAGGGGGATGAAGTCTGGTTCTCGTCATCAGACAGCGGCAGCGCCGTTAATCCGCACGCGGTCAGCCTTGCGGGCAAGGTGCGGACAATTACGAACGTGCCGGGAGGCGTGTGGCTGGAAGACCTGCGCGATGGATCGACGCTGGTGGTGGCGCACAACCGCCGCATCGGGATTCGCGCTCTGCCGCCGGGAGGAAAACAGGAGCGCGAACTGGGATGGTTTGACTGGTCGATTGTGGCCGATATAACGCCCGACGGCCGCAAAGTTTTGTTTGAAGAGGCGGGCGATATCGGTGGACCGAATTACACCGTGTTTGTGCGCGATAGCGACGGGTCTCCGCCAGTGCGGATTGGCGGGGGAGTGGGGTTGGCGATTTCTCCCGATGGCAAGTGGGTGATCACGCAATCGGCGAAAGGTGGGCCGCTCAGCCTGGTTCCGACGGGGGCGGGACAGGCGCGCCAGTTGACACACGACAATGTGAGCTACGAGAGAGTGCGATGGCTGGCGGGAGGCCAAGAGTTGCTGGCGAGCGGAAGCGAGGCGGGACACGGCACGCGCGATTACTTGATCAAAGTGAGTAATGGCGATGCGAAGCCGATTACTCCGGAGGGCGTGGTCGGATTGGAGGCATCGCCCGACGGTCGAAGCGCGGCGGTATTGACGCCGGACGGGAAATGGGGCGTCTGGCCGTTGGAGGGCGGGAATCTGCGTCCGATTCCGAACCTGGACGCAAGCCACCGAGTGCGTGGGTGGACTCCGGATGGAGCATCGGTGTTCGCTACGCCCACACGACAGAGCGGTAAAACAGTCAACATCTATCGCGTGAATCTGATGACCGGGAAAGTGGAATTGGCGAAAACAGTCGGTGAAGACTTGGCAGCAGGATCTCTGGCAGCGGGCATACCTTATCTGTCGGCCGACGGCAGTGCGTATGCGTATAACTACGAGCAGGTGCTGTCGCAAGTGTATGTGGTGCGGGGGATGAAATAGCTCATCAAGTTATGAGCGCACTTATCCATGTCCTACGAAGTGCTTTCCAGTTGCGAGTATTTGGATTGTTTGTTGGCGAATCTTATAAACGCAATTGTGTCGTAAAGCCCATGGCATAACACGACTGTCCACAAGTTATATTCACTTATTACAAACAACAGGCCAAAGAGAACCGATAGTTGAGTTACGATGATGGCGGCGCGCGGGCCCTGGTATAAGTGGATCAGTCCCGCTCCCAGAGCGGCTGTACATACGGCGATGGCGGTTGCCATGGGCCTCGCGAGCACGGGTGACAACAGTCTTTGCGTGGATTGAAGGATGATTCCGCGGAAAATGAGTTCCTCGAGGAATCCGCCCAGAATCCAGGCTGCGACAATTCCGAGGATGAGTTTGCTGCGGGATTGTTGCAGCATGCGAAATGCGCCGAGAGTGGGCGGCTTGGCAACCCAGCGGGTTGCGATGCGGTCGGCCAGGGGACTGTAGGCGAGCATCAGTACTAACCATGCAAGGGCAAAGCCAAAGGTCGAGAGCCACGAGCTGGGGTGGTTTAGTCCGAGCGTCTTTAGTTCGAGCATGCTTGTTCTCAGGGTGCGCGGTTCATTCTAGTGCAAGCCAGCGGCAGTTGGGCAAATCAGATGCCTCAGGCTGTACCGCCGGGGTGGTCCACATTAAAATGGACGCTATGCGGAAGGGTGTGTCGATTGTCGCTGCGGTGATCGTTGTGCTTCCGATTGTCGCAGCGTTGATGGTTGTGCTTGGGATCTGGACAGGGTCGGCGTCGGCTCAGGACGATGACGAATTTGAAGGGCCGATGTCGAACTTGCAGTTCCTTGTTTTGAAAGAGTACAACGGCAAACCGATCAGAAACGCGGCCGTGGTGCTGCATCCGGTCAACAAAAAAGGCCAGCAGACCCGAGGCGGGATGGAGTTGAAAACCGATAATGATGGGCGCACGAGCATTGACGGAATTCCGTACGGGGCGTTGCGGGTGCAGGTGCTGGCGCCAGGCTTTCAGACGTTTGGCGACGATTACGAGATCAACAAGCCGGAGCTGGAGATTACGGTGAAGCTGAAACGCCCGAAGCCGCAATATTCTCCGGAGGCGGGCGGCGGCGGGCAGAAACCGCAGTAGGGCGGTGACTGTGGTTAGTGGTTATTGACTGTGTGATGGTGAAACAGTTGAAGCACAAGATTCCTTATCGAGATTTCTTATGAAGAGAAAATTTTCGGTTGCGATGGCGCTGGTGGTTTTGTTTGGCTTCGGCTTGGTTGGCTTGGTGCGCGCTCAGGACGACGATACGGGGCCGACTTCGAGTGTGCATTTTGTGGTTGTGCGCGACAGCGATGGCAAGCCGCTGAGGAATGCACAGGTGGTGCTGCATCCGGTGAACCGCAAGGGAAAGCAGGCGCAGGGAGAGATGGATCTGAAGACCGATGCCGAGGGGAAGGCCAGCGTGGACGGGATTCCATACGGGGAACTGCGGGTGCAGGTGCTTGCGCCGCACTTCCAAACGTTTGGCGAAGACTACGAGATCGGCAAGACGGAAGTGCAGATTACGGTGAAGATGAAGCATCCGGGCGACCAATATTCGATCTACGAAGACAAAAAGCCGCAATGAGGCGCCGGGCGCGAGGTAGAGGCATTTGTAGGAGGTGACAGGCGGAGCGGGCTGGCCTACAATCGGTTGCCATGGGATCGCAGGAACTAACGGTCGAGCGCTATGAAGGAGTGGCGCAGGATCAGCGCATTCTGTTGCTGCGCGGTCCGATCACGATCGAAACCGCGCCGATGTTTGAGCGAGCGGTGCGCCACGAAAGCGCGGAGACCATGATTCTGGACTTATCGGATGTTCCCTACATC
>JASHOU010000108.1 GCA_030038475.1 Terriglobales bacterium
CGCGCTTACTCCATCCCCGTTGCTCGAGGTCATTTTCGCTCGAGCCCTTAATTCGGCTTAAGCGTGTTTCACTTCGCGGGACAAGCCGCGTTCGGCCAGCAGACGCTGGAGTTCCGCTTCCGCTTCGGCGCGCACACGCTCGGCGAAGGCATTCGCGCTCTGCCGATGCTCCGCGTCCAGTTCCGACAAGCGCACCCGTAAATAGGGACGATCGTCTTCCAGCCGCTGCAAGAGCCTCTGCGTTCTGGCGATTTTTTCTTCCAGCGTGATCATGTCTGAATCGTGATTAGTGTCTAGATATTGAATGGCGCTGGCGGACGAAGCCGATGGGCAACGCCGGAACCTGCTTCTTTACACTGCCACAGAAACCGCGAGATGCAAGTTGCAAGCTGGGTTCGGGTGCAGCAAAGGTTTTTCTGGAAAGCGCACCCGCATTAAGAAAATCTCTAAGCTGGGCAGAAGTGGTTGGGAAAACAGCGTAGGAGTGGTGCTAGGTGTGCTTTTGCAGTGGGTGCGGCATTTCTTCTTCCATACGCTCGGTCAGCCATTTTTCGAGCTGATACTGTGAACTCTGTGCAACCTCGAGGAAACGTATTCCGGCGTGGCCGGTTCCATCAGCCCATGCTACTTCACCTTTCAGATCGAGCGAAATATTGGCCTCGGGCAGGGTGAAGCGAAATTGCCCCTGCGTCCCCTTGGTTAGCTTGCCGAGGAGGCGAATCGCCATCCCACCCTCGCTCACATTGGTGGCCGTGGCGGTCATCTCTTGACTATTGCCGAGGCTGATGCGCAACGGCATATCCAACGGATGGCGAAAATAGCGCCGCCGTTCCCGCACCATAAAATTCAGGGCCGCGTTGAAACAGCGTGAAGCGTGCATCAAGCTGAGCGGTTTTTGCAGTACGAAGTTCGCCCCTGACTTGAACGCCTCCTGCGTGGTCGTCTTTCCATTCACCACGGCAAACGAGACCGACTTGCCGTTGCTTTGCGTCTGCCGCAGCGACCTCATCAGCTCAAAGCCGTTTTGCAGATCGTCGCAATCGATGATTACCGCATCGAATTTGCGTTTCGCCAGCAGATCGCTGCCGCCCGCGATGTCCGGGCAAACCTGTAAATCGACCGAGAGTTTTTCCAGGGTGGGACGCACCACGCCAATCAAACCGGGGTCACGGCTGATGGCGAGCGCCTCCAGATTCATAGCTACTTCGATACTATCGGCAGCCTGTATCTTTGAGAAAGTAACCGAGGTACCGGTATCGAAGGCTTGTCAGTCATGGGCGAACTGCGAACTTCTTCGCGGCCGAGTGTCCAGCCACTCCATTTCCTGATTAGTTTTTTCTGGATTCTTGGGGCGTTCCCCGCGAAACTGATTGCGTGGCCGAAACCGCTTATCTATCTTTGGGATCGAACCTGGGAGATCGCGCGGCCAATCTCCGTGAAGCGCTGACGCAATTGAACAGCGTCGGTCATTTAGTCGCGGTTTCCGCATTCTATGAAACGCAGCCGGTCGATGTTCCCGAGCAGCCCTGGTTTCTGAACTGCGTGGCCGCGATCGCAACCGATCTGACGCCGCGCGAACTGCTCTCCACTGTATTGCAAATAGAAACGTCGATGGGGCGTCTTCGCATGGCCGCCAAGGGTCCGCGCAAAATCGATATCGACATCGTGCTGTTTGACGATCGCGTCGTCGACGAGCCACGTTTGAAGATTCCTCATCCCGCCATGCATCGGCGCCGTTTTGTTCTCGAACCGCTGGCCGAGATCGCTCCTGGGGCGCGCCATCCGGAGCTCGATAAGACTGCGCGCGAATTGTTGGCGGATTTGGCCGAGGGGCAAACGGTGCGCCGGCTCGCGAGCACTTCTCAGAGCACGTAACGACACCCGCCTTCGGCTGTCCCACTCCCGATCGCGCACGAATGATCTTACGGGATCACAATCCTGCTGCCGCTTTCTCCCGGGCTGGCAATCGCCGATTGCCGCTCCGGAAACTGCTCCAGCAGAAAATCTACGAACGCCCGCGACTTGGGCCGGCCCGATGTTCGATCCAATGCCATGCGCAATAGAAACACCAGCGCCTTCAGCACGTCCGCATCCCGCAAGCGCTGGTGAACTGGGATTTCGCCGATGTGCTGCTGCTCAGCCTCGCGAAATTGCTTGACCATGGTCTCGATTTCCCGCGCAATGCTCTGATGAGCCAGGTTGGTGGTTGCAGGCTCATAAATCAGCTTGGAGTTCACAAACGTCTGGTAGCTCTTTGCCAGTGAAGCAAGTGCGGTAATCAAATCCTGGTCCACCGGCGGATGATGGCCGAGAGAATGATCGTTGAGTAAATGACCGTCGATTGAACGGTCGTTGATCGAACGATCTCCTATTGAACGTCCGCCCCGCGCGCTTTTCGCCAGCGCATAGCTGAGTCCCAGAATCAGCTGCTCGCGCTCGTACAAAAACTGCTCGGTGATTTCCACCTCGGGAATCTCGATCTCGGGAAACGACCAGGCCGGATTCCCACCGCCCGCTTGCCGATCCCGAAATTCGCCGGCGTGCTGACGCACCTGCTGCCGTGACTGCAAAAGATAAGGACATTCACTGGGGCAGTCGAGCGTCACCTCGCGCTGCTCGCCACAGCACTGCGGACAGATTTTCCCGTGTACCGCCGGGCAAAAGCGCTTCTCTTTTCGTTGTTCGCAGATCGCGCAACTCAAGCCGGATTCCTCGCATTCGATTATTTCATGGCGCGTCGAAGACGTATCTTTGAAAACGAATGGCTGCGAAAATGAAGAACTCCGAGCGGCGAGCTTCGTGCCATCTCGAACTACCGTTGGCGTGCTCGAAGCCGGAAGCTCGCAGCCCGAAGCTGTTTCTGCACCACAGACGATGCATTTCCGGCAATAAATCTCTCCTAATCACTTCCATAACCGATTTCTATTTGTCTGCTCGCCGCTCGACACGATAGGCTATGGGGTTCCCCTGGCGGCTGAATTTTGTTCCTGGGCAATCCGGCAATATTTCAAGGAGAGGCATGTCAACTGAACTGCGCAATTTCCTCGCAATCCCCTACGACGAACTCGAAGAGATGAACCTGAAGGCGAAGAAGCAGCGCCTGGACCGCGTTGCTCCCGGCAAAATTCAGGAAGAGCGGCTGCAGTATCTGACCGACGAGGGGCGCATCAAGGCCCTGACCGTGCTCTTCAGCGATCTCGAAGGCCGGCTGCACATGCTCGACTA
>JASHOU010000109.1 GCA_030038475.1 Terriglobales bacterium
GTGGAAGCTGCGGGGAAGTTCGCAGAAATATATTCTGCGAAAACTGGCCGAGCGTGTAGGTGTGCCACGCGCAGCGCTCGATCGGCCGAAGCAGGGTTTTGCGCTGCCGCTCGTCCACTGGATGCGCAATGAATTAAAAGATGTGTTGATGATTCTGCTCGAGCCGCGCACGTTGCAGCGCGGATATTTCGAGGCCGACGGCATCCGCAAATTGATGAACGATCATTTGTACGGCGGCAAGGTGCTGACCGGGCGCATCTGGCGCCTGCTGATGTTCGAGCTGTGGCACAGAAACTTTCTGGAAAAATTCACCAAGCCCACAGGAGTGTTCTCACTTCAGATTGCGGCGGACTCGCTCACCAGTATCGCCAAGAGCACAACAGTTTCACCTTCTCCGATGGCTGCCGTTCCGGCGGGGGAGTGACTTGGCGACGGTGAGCGCCGCTAACAAGGAAAACGCTAGCCCCAGCCCGTCGCCGACCGTCTCCGATCCCGCACGCGTCCTTCTCTTTTTGATGACCGATAGTTTTCGCACAGGCGGCTCGGAACGCCAATTCTCGGTCCTGGCGAAAAATCTCAGTCCCCAACAATTTCAGGTTCATCTCGGGTGCATCCGGCGAATGGGTCCCTTTGCGCAGGATTTCGGCGAGGTGCCGGAGTTCTGGCTGGGCGGCAGCCTCTATGGATGGCAATCGTGGCGCACGCGCTGGCGCTTGAGCCGCAGGCTTCGGCAGCGGCAAATCCAGATTGCCCACGCCTTCGATTTCTATACCAACCTCGCGCTGATTCCCGCAGCCCGTTTTGCCCGCGTGCCGGTGGTGATTGGCAGCCATCGCCAACTGGGCGATTTACTCACGCCGAGGCAGTTTCGCGCGCAACTTGCGGCCTTTCGATGGTGCGATGCGGTCATTTGCAACTCGCGCGCGGCCGCGGATCGCCTCGAAGCAGAAGGGTTGTCGCACGATAAGTTGTTCGTCATTGGCAACGCGCTCCCGGTGGAAGCCTTTGTTGCGGCTCCGCCCGCATTGCCGCGCCGCAACGGTGTTTTGCGGGTGGGCATGGTGGCGCGAATGAATTGGCGCTACAAGAACCACTCTGGATTCTTGCGCATCGCGCAGCGCATCCACCAACAGATGCCGGATGTCGAGGTCGAATTTCTTCTGGCAGGAGATGGCCCGCTCCGCGCGGAGTTGGAGAGCGAAGCGCAAAGGTTGGGCATCGGCGAACGCGTGCTCTTCCTCGGCGATCGTCGCGATATTCCCGCCGTTCTCGCGTCGCTGGATGTCGCCGTCCTCACCTCCGATTCCGAAAGCCTTTCCAACGTGATTCTGGAGGCAATGGCTGCGCAACTTCCGGTGGTCGCATATTGCGTAGGCGGCAATGCGGAACTGGTAAACGAGGAACGCGGAGCGCTGATCGACGCCGGCGACGAACAAGCATTCGCCGCCGCGGTCGAACGATTGTTGGCATCGCCATCTCTGCGCGCCCAACTTGGCCGCAACGCTCGCCAGTTCGCCGAAGAAAATTTCCATCTTGAGAGCATCCGCGCACGATACGAACAGTGCTACCAAACCCTGCTTGAAAAGAAAGGCGTGAGGACTCGATTGGCGACATGGCGCCCGACAGCGGAAGCGCAAAGAAACGGCTGAAGGTCGCGATCATCGCGGCCAGTTTGAACTACGTCGGCGGGCAGTCGGCCCAGGCTGACCTCCTGGTGCGGCTTTGGCGCGACGATCCAGACGTAGAGATGAGCTTCATCGCCGTCGACCCTCCGCTCTGGTCGGGCCTCGGCTGGGCCGATCGTGTTCGCGGCCTGCGCACGATTCTGCGCGAGCCTCGCTACCTGCTCGATTTGTGGCGGGGCCTCGGCGACGTTGATGTCGCGCATATTTTCTCCGCCTCGTATTGGTCGTTTCTGCTCGCTCCGGCTCCGGCGTGGTTGTTCGCAAAGCGCCGCGGCGCGAAGGCGCTGATTCACTACCACAGCGGCGAAGCGCGCGATCATCTGCAGCGCTTCCGGTCAGGGCGGTTTGTGCTTTCGCGCGCCGATGAGATCGTGGTGCCATCGGGTTATCTCGTCGATGTGTTCCGCGAATTTGGCCTGCGCGCGGCGATCGTCCCAAATCTTGTCGATCTTTCGCAATTTCGTTATCGCCTGCGCGAACCGCTTCGTCCCCACCTCATTTGCACGCGAGGTTTCCATCCTTATTACAGCGTAAATGTGGTGGTACGTGCCTTTGCCGAAGTGCGCAAGCTCTACCCGGAAGCGGCGCTTGATCTGGTCGGAGGCGGACCGGTTGAGGCGGAAATTCGAAAGTTGGTTGAAGACCTGAAGCTCCCAGGCGTGAACTTCACCGGGGTCGCTTCGCGCAGCGAGATTGGCGAGTGCTATAACCGGGCCGATATTTTCGTGAATGCGTCGTGGCTTGACAATATGCCGGTTTCGATTATTGAAGCATTTGCTGCGGGAACACCGGTGGTGACGACCGCGCCCGAGTCGATTCCGTATTTGGTTGAACACGAGCGCACCGGATTGCTCTCTCCCGTAGGAGACGCCGAGGCGCTTGCGGCCAATGTGATTCGTTTGCTGTGCGAGCCGGCGCTCGCCCGTTGGCTGGCCGAGAACGCGCATCTCGATTCGCAACAATACACCTGGGAGGTCGTGCGCGAGCAATGGCTGAAGATATATCGGGGATTGGTGAACCACACGTAATCAGACCTGAAGTTGAGAGCCGAGGGCCAAGAACTAGCGCACTACCTCGGTACCGTTCGGAGGATCCGAGATACCCATGCGCGCGGTTTCCCCGAGTCTCGAGAGCGGAGTGTAAGTCTTCAACCAGAGTTTCACATCGAAGTAAATCGGATAGAGAAAACTCATAACCCTGATTGGCAAAGTACGACCTGGCAAACTGCGGCCGCGCTGATCTCCGGCGCTTGCGAGTTCGTATCCGGTTTCGCGCAACAAGTCGCCAATGACGCTTTCGACCTGCGCGATTTGCGGCTCTGAAAGCACCGTTTTCCATCGTCCAATAGGATTCGCTTCCATTTCCGCACCATCACCGCGAAATGAAGAGTTGGGATCGCGCAGCGTTCCCTGGGCGTTTTGCTGAATGCGGTCGTAGTTGAGATCGTGATCGATAAACTCTCCGAGCCGCGCCAGCGTTTCGCGCGGCTTCTGCACGACATCTTCGAAGTGGATTTCCATATAGTCGTCGGGCATTTTGCCTCCGTATTTTCGACCCTTGCCGACGATCCAGCGCCAGAAGATTGCGGGCGCCAGCAGGCGGCGCTTCTTGTCCCAGGGCAGCGGCTTGATCCAGCCGATGCGGTCGAGAGAGACCGTGACGTCGCGGCCGTCGCGGATGATGTGAATGATGATCGCTTCGGGAATGAGCTTCTTGATCAGCGGAAGGTAAAGAAGGTGCAGCGGGGTCGACTCCGCCCAGCGCTCGACTCCCTGCTTGCGGGCGATGGTTTCCATCAGGATGCGCAGGAAATCTGCGGCGTTATGGCATTCGGCGAGAATTCTGGGTTCGATTTCTTCGCGCGTGAGTCCAGAGCGATAGAAGAGTTTGCTGCGCAGCCAGTGGTCGAGCAGCACGCGCCGGTTCTCGAGTTTCGAGAGGTTGCCGAAGCGAAGTCCAATCAGGTTGAAGGCGTTGCTTTCGGCGTGGTAAACGGCGAACCCTCCAGCGGAAAGAAGCGTGTGATAGAGGAGCTTCGTTCCCGAGCGTCCGCAGCCGAGCACGAAGACTGGGGCCTTCGAACGCGCGCTGCGAGCCTGATTTGCGCCGGCCAATTGCTTATCCAATAATCCCGAAGATGTGGCCGACGGATTCATGATGCTCACAGCCGGGCCGATTGCGCCAAAGCGGCCGGTTCGTTCTCTAGTTCGAGCGCAGAGAGATTAGCCATGCGTCCGGCCGGCGTGTTCTGCTTCAACCAGACCTTGGCGCTCAGATAATTGCGATACAGCGCACGCTTCGCCCATTCGCCGACGCCCGGAGTCCGCTCGGCCGCGGGAAGGGACAATTCATAGCCGGTTTGTTCGAGACATTCTCCGACAGCGGCTTCGATGGCCGCCACATCGGCTCGCGAAAGGCGCTCCTTCCAGCGGCCGAGGGGATTGAGTTTATCTGTCTCGCCTTCGTCGCGGAAAGAGGAATTCGTCTCCGAAAGCCGCCCCAGGCCGGCATTCCTAATACGATCATAGTCGAGATCGTGATCGAGAAACCTGCCCAGTTTCTGCAAGGTTTCGCGAGGCTCCGTAATCAAGTCTTCGTAGTGGAGCTCTATGTAATCGGAGGGAAAGCGGCTGCCCTGTTCCCGGCCGTTGCGCACCATCCATTCCCAATACAATGCGGTCGCGACCAGGCTGTTAGTTTCGCCGCGATCCCAGGGCAAGGGATGGAAGCCGTCCATTTTTTTGAGCGAAAGTGCGATGTCACGTCCGTCGCGGATAATATGCAAAAAAAGCGCGCCGGGAATTTCTGACTTCAGCCGCTTCATGTGAAGAACATTATCGGGATCGTACAGTACCCATCGGGGAACGCCCTGACTTTCGGCGACTGCATCCATGATCACGCGGATGAATTCTCCGCCCGAGTGGCATTCGTTCAAGATATGCGTCGAGAGCTGATCTGGATCCAACCCGGTGCGACGGCAGCCTTTGCTGCGCACCCAGGTTTTCAAAAGTTTTTCACGGTTGCCGCGACGGGCGAGGGATCCAAAACGCGGGATAAGTGTTTCAAAAACGGGCAGCGAACCGCGGTAGATGGCAAAACCGCCCGCGGAGAGCAGCATGTCATAGAGAAGATTGGTTCCCGAACGGTGGCAGCCGGTCACAAAGACCGGACGGCGCTTGCGATCGTTTGGGGCTTCGACGCTGGGATTATCGTGGGCCAACCAGAAAAAATTTTATCACGCACAGAAGAACGTTAAGTTACTGGCTGACGAGGATTATCGGGTCACCAAGGTAATGTTGCCGCTATCGACTCAACAAGAATCTGCCCGGACGGCACGCGCTATCGAGCGCGACTGGCAGCCGGAAGGTGAAGGTTCAATTGCCGCACTCGCCTATTCCACGCCCGCGATCGCCGCTTCCACCGCATCGACGTCGGCGCCGATGTCCTTGCCATCCGTCGCTGCCGAGGCTCCCGGCGACGCGCCGTTGCAGCCTGGGGTATTGGCATGGCAGAGGCGTGGATCCTTGGCCACGCCATTTTTGAAGTCGCGTACGCCCGCGGCTTTGGCTGAGGAAACGACGATCGTTCCCTTGGGCCAACCGCCTTTGCCGCCGATAATGAGATTCTTTTCAAACCTGTAGTTGACAAAGCACGCGCTGAGCACCGCTTGTGCGCCGGCGCGCTGCGCCTGGCCGGCGCAGTTCTCTTTGCCGCCGCCCGTTGACGCAAATTCCGGGCGTGGGCCTCCGGCCATCAACAGGCTGTTGGTGACGCTGAAGTTGCGGATCGGATCTTTGCGATCGCCAACTCCAAATAGGATGCCGGTTACGAACGCGGTTACGTGATCGAAACTGACGTCGTGCAGCAACTCGGCATTGGAACCAACGAATGCGAAAGCGCCCTTTGCCTTCCAGTCATCATTGTGGACCGAATCGATGATCAGGTCGTGAATGCTGTAGCGGCCGCCGTCGGCAGTCTCTCCTCCGAGTTTCGAAACGGCATTGGAAACCTCCATCACTCCGCCTACGTTGCGTATGCGGTTGTAGCGGATCGTCACATCGGTGACCGCGCATTTCGGGCAATGGTTCTGCTGGCTCTTCGGAGTGAGCAGGATCGAAAATCCGATTTGCGTGAAACCGCCCCAGTTGTTCTCCAGCAGATTGGCTTCGAACAGCACCCGGACACCGCTCTTCAACTCAAAATGATTCTTGACGATGAAGGGGCTGCCGTCCGGAGCCGGAGTGTATCCCGGTTGGCCTTCTTTCCAGATCATGGGCTTGAACAGATGATTGCGGCGGATTTCAATATCGGTGGGGTTGATCTCGGCCTCCGCGCCGCCGAACAAAATGTTTTCCCCGGAGGCTTCGAGGTAGTTGTTGTAGATCTTCAGCGTTCCGATAGGGTCGTCGCCGGTTCCTCCGCCCACGGCTGACGCGTCGGTGCAGGCGCCAGTCCGAGCCACACAATTAAACCCGCTGAGATAGGAATTGATCAGCGCGATGAATCGTGTACCGTGGATCATGCCGATCCCTTTGGCCAATTCCGAGCCCTCGGCAGCATGAAGCCAGTTGCGGTCGAAGATTATATGGTCCGATCCCTCGGTGCTGATCATGCGCAGGACATGCGGGTTTTCGGGCACCCACTCGATGCCGATAAAGCGGCAGTGGTCACAGAGTGTGGTCCCGGCGGGCGTTTTGACCAAAATCGTGGCCATAAGCTTCGCTGCTCCGCCAGGTGGTTGCGCGTATGCAGGTCTTCCCGGCAGGCTTGCGACACCAGCCCAGGCTGGCGAGATGCGCGTGCCTTCCGGAGGCAACTTGGAGTCGGTCGTATCGGTGCGAATGGTGATGTAGTGCTGATCGTCACATTGCTTCGCCGGCAAACTCTTGATCACGAACGAAGCGCCGGCAGGAAGCAGAAGCGTGTCTCCACATTTAGCGGAGTCGACCGCGGCCGACAAATCGGCGTCGCGCTCGACATGGATTTGCTTTCCAGGCGAGGGAGTGCCATCGAGCGCGGTGTAGTAGCACGACTTCGGAAGTTGCGCCGGACCGTCGTTCTCTCCGAAGTTGGGCACATTTCCCTTGCCACAATAGGCGTTCTCTTCGATGGGCGGAGAGCTTGCCATCGCGGAGGCAGGCACGATGAGCGCAAACATAGCAGCGAGGCAGAACAGGTAAGGAACCGTAATTGATTGCGCCAAGACGGGACGATCGTCGATGAAAGACACGATTCTTCTCCTAACCACACGCCCCTGTGCAATTGCTAAGTGCGGCTTTTCAGCTTTCTGATCGCAGCCCGGAAAGGCCATCCGATCTCGAAGGGTTTACAGCATCGACGAGGCCGATACGCTGAGAAACGGGTAGCCCAGCAAACCGATTTATTCCGCAAGCCATCTCGCCGCCACGATAGTGAAATCTTAACACGCAGAGAATAGGATTCCCCGTGGGAACAGGCGTGTCCTCACAGCAACGCACATTCGAAGTGACCGATTATAGCGATGCGGCTACGCAATCAAACCATGGTAACTGACTGGTAAAATAACGTTTTCAAACCGCGCGGGCTGGGCGATACTGGATAGGCATCCTTCGCGATCGATGGTTCGAGGTTGACCCTTCGAAGTTGATACCTTGGGGAATTCCAACGGAATGCCGGGAAAAGCACCCAAAAATGTAGTGTCGGTGGATGTCGAAGACTATTTCCACGCCGAGGTCTTCTCCGGAGTCACCGATCGCGCCGAGTGGGATAGTTATACGAGCAGGGTAGAAGCGAACACGCGGCGCCTTTTGGAATTGCTGGGAACTCTCAATGTTCACGGTACTTTCTTCGTACTGGGGTGGGTGGCGGAGCGCTTTCCGGCGCTGGTGCGGGAGATTGCCGCCGGAGGCCACGAACTGGCGTGCCATTCTTATTGGCATCGCTTGATTTATAAACTCGATCCAGCAGAGTTTCGCGAGGATACGCGGCGCGCCAAGGATGTCATTGAGCAAATCGCCGGGCAGGCAGTAACTGGGTATCGCGCGCCAACCTATTCGGTGATCGATCGTTCGGTATGGGCGCTGGATATCTTGACTGAGCTCGGCTTCACCTATGACTCCAGCATTTATCCCATTCACCATGACCGCTATGGAATGCCGGGAGCGCCGCGGGGACCGTTTCGATTTCAGACTCCCTCGGGGTCGATGACGGAGTTTCCCCTCACCACGTTTCGCCTGGCTGGCCACAACATGCCGGTGGGTGGTGGCGGCTATCTTCGGCTACTGCCGCCGATGTACACGCGGCTCGGATTGCGACGGGTGCAGGAAGAGGGATTGCCGATCGTGGTCTACATCCATCCCTGGGAGGTCGATGCCGAACAGCCGCGCCTGCCGGTCGGTTTCGGTTCGCGTCTTCGCCACTATACCAATCTCGGGCGCACGTTCGAACGTTTGAAGAGCGTGCTCTCCGAAGGAAATTACACCAGCTTCCGCGACAGCGGACTCGCCGATACGGCAAAGGATTTTGACTTCTATGCCTGGAACCAGCGTAAGAACTGACGAAAGCCAGCAGATCGCCGAATATTGGAACGACATCGCGCACGATTTCGACGCGATCTACACCGGCGATAAGAACCCGATTGCGCGCAGTCTGGACCGCTGGCTGCGGCGCGACATTTACCAACGTTTTGAATGGGTGATGCGCGAGGCAGGTCCCCCCGATTTGCGCGGAATGAAGATCTGCGATATCGGCTGCGGGTCAGGCCGGTTTGTTGCGAGTCTTGCCAAACGCGGCGCCGAGGTTACTGGCGTAGATTTTGCCCCGGAGATGCTAAAACTGGGCGCCCAACTTTGCGAAAAAGAAAGCGTCGCCGACCGATGCAAATTCGTGCTGAGTGACGTGCTGGACTGGAAGACAGACGAGCAGTTCGATCTGGTCATCGCCATCGGCTTCTGGGACTACGTTGCCGACCCGTTGCCGAGATTGCAGGTGATCCGAAAGCTGACCAAAACAACATTTCTATCGGCGTGGCCGCGTGCTGCAACTTTGCGGGCGAGCATTCGCAAGGTGCGGCTGAAGGCGGAAGGCTGCCCGGTATATTTCTTTACGCTGCCGCAGGTAGAAGACTATTTGCAACGCGCGGGCTTCAGCGTGGAGAGGCGCGAGATTCTGGGACAATTGCACTGCGTCCGGTCAAGATCTGTTTAGCTCAGGGCGACCTAACTCAGGACAATCGAAAACGATGCTCAGGCTCCTGTTCTGGATTTCGGCGGCATTTCCCGTCTACGTCTATTTCGGCTACCCACTGCTCCTGTGGGCGCTGCGAGCCATCTTTCGTTCTGCGCCGCGAACCGAGACGGTTGAGCCCTCAGTTTCCTTGCTCGTGGCGGCCTACAACGAAGCGGCGGTCATCGCCGAGAAAATCCGCAATAGTCTCGCGCTCGATTATCCAGCCGAAAAATTGGAGGTAGTGGTCGCATCGGACGGGTCGAAAGATGCGACCGCAGCCATCGTGTGTGAATTCGCTGAAGGTGAGAGTGGCGAACGCGTTCGTCTGCTGAATTTCGAAGAAAATCGCGGCAAGATGGCCGTGCTGAATGACGCTATATCGGAATTGCGCGGGGAGATCGTAGCTTTTTCCGACGCTTCGAGCAAGCTGGCGCCCGACTCGGTACGCAAGCTGGTTCAGAGCTTCAACGATCCGCGCGTGGGCGCGGCCAGCGGCGTTTATCGCCTGCTGAAGCAGGATCAGGCGCGGCTGGGATCGCAAGAAGATTTCTATTGGAAGTACGAAACATTTTTGAAGGTGCAGGAAGCCAAACTCGGAGCCTTTACCGGTGCGCACGGATCGCTGTACGCCATTCGCCGAACCTTGTATCCATTTCCGTCACAAGACACGATCAATGACGACTTCACGGTTCCCATGCGGATTCTGGAGCGCGGTTTTCGCGTCGCCTACGTACCCGCTGCTGTGGCTTACGAAGAAGCGCATGAAATGGAAGGCTTCTCGCGCCGCGTGCGCATCACCGCCGGAAACATTGAACAGATGCGCGAGATCAAAAGCCTGATCTGGCCGCCACGGCCATTTGTGCTGTTCTGCCTGCTCTCGCATAAGGCGGGGCGGTTGGTGGTGCCGCTGTTCATGCTCATGGCGCTCGCCACAAATATTGCGCTGCGTGGACAATTTCCCTACAACTGGCTGCTGCTCGGTCAGGCTTTGTTTTACGCAATCGCTGCAACTGGCGCGGTCGTCAGCCTGAGGCCGAAAATGTTGCGACTGCCTTATTACTTCTGCATGATCAATTCTGCGTTGTTTGCCTGGGTCTATCAGGCGTTGCGGCACAAGCGTGCGATTCCGTCCCGCGTACAACTGGATCGACTAGGAAATCGCTCATAAAAGAAAAAGGTCCGCGGCTGGCCGCGGACCTGCAAAGCAGAACCGAATCAAAATTAATGTCGCATTTGGATTCGAAACCTACTCCACCCCGTTCAGAGCTTGATTGAGCCCAACAATATCGGCTCCGAGATCTTTGCCATCTGTGCCCTTGTTCTTATAAGGGCTGCCCGACTCAAGCTCATAGTTGCCGCCGTTGCCATTGTCGTATGCAACGAACTGCACGTCACTGGGTTCGGCGGAGAACAGGTTGCCCGTCGGCCAGGACGATGGCGGAAAGTGGGAGGGCGATGACACGAAAGCATTGTTGGCGAATGTATACGTGCTGAAACAGGCGGCTATGCTGGTGGCCGGTACGTCGGAGATCGCGCAGCTGTCACTGCCATGGCCCGAGTTCCATACCGGACCCTTGCCGGTGGTGACCAAGTTGTTGGTGAAAACCAGTCCATACATCGATGGATTGCTCGTCACGTTCCCCACGACCATCAAGCCGCCCGCAGGATCCGGGAAGCCAGTAACGTGATTGATGGTGACCGTATTGAGCGGGTTCTTCGGCCAACCGTTCACGATTTCAAACAGGTGGCCCTCGCCATTGTACTTCTGGCTGATGTCATCCATGACGATGTCATGAATACTCCAGCGGGTTCCCATGTAGGCTGGCGCTCCGCCCGAGCCATTCCCTGAAATCGCCGTCGCCAGTTGCATGCCGCTAGCGGCGTGGAAGATGTGCGTGTAGCGGACGGTGACGTCGGTGACCTCGCAGATCGGACAGACGTTCTCATCCTTCTTCGCCGAGTGCTGGTTCTTGGGAGTGAGGAGTATGGCATAGCCGGTCTGGCTGAAACCTCCCCAGACATCCTCCATCAGATTATCTTCGGCCAGCACTCGTACAGCATTCTTCAATTCTAGGTGGTTCTTGACAATGAACGGCTTACCACCGACTCCGCCCTGGAACGGGGAATTGCCCGGCATCCACTGCCACGGTTTGAAAAAGTGATTGAACTGAATGGTGATGTCAGTGGGGGTGGTAGTTGCTGCGGCGCCGCCGAAGATGATGGCTTCGCTCGAGGCTTCGAGGAAGTTGTCATAGATGTAGTAGATACCATCCTGGTAATTGCCGATGCCACCGCTCACCGCGTGGGCGTCCGTACAAGTACCCGTGATCGAGGTGCAGTGGAAGTCGCTGAAGTAGGAGTCGACGACGGCCACATTATTGGTGCCGCCCATGGCGAAACCGTCCTGCGTTTCATCCGCGGTCGTACCGTGCACCCAGCTCCGATCCAGCACGATGTAACTCGCCGAGCCTCCGGGGCTGACCGATAGCAGAGCGGGAGCTGCATTGGTCCCTGTCGGCCGGGTGATCTCCAACCCGAGTAAGCGGTAGTGGTTCGCTCCTGACTGGAAGATTACCGGTCCGTTCGCCGCTCCACTCTGAACAAGTTTGACAAGGACATTCTGCGGATTGCTGCACGAGTATTGCGGACGTCCGGGCAGGGAACCAACGCCCGCGTAACAAGGCGTCATGCGCTGTCCCTCGGCGGGCAGGCTGTCATCGGAAGCGCTGGTGCGAACAATGATCCAGTGATCGCTGTCGCAATTGAGGGCAGGGAACTGAAAGTTTCCGGTAAAAGTCGCCCCGGCCTGTAGTTGAATAGTATTGCCGCACTGAGCGTTGTTCAGTGCCGTCTGTAGGTTGCTGCCAGAATTGACCGTGATCACCGGTCCCGGTGCCGGCGTGTCTGCCATCGAACTAACGGGGACGGCGATCGGCAGTTCCGCCGGGCCGTCGTAGCCGCTGCTGCCGGCCACAACAAGGCTGAATTGGCCAGTGGCCGGATCGTTGTCGGAGTCGTCAACTGTAACTGTGAAGTTGAAGGTGCCGGTGGCCGTGGGCGTGCCCACAAGATTCCCATTGCTATTCAGCGTGATTCCTGGTGGAAGCGCGCCTGCGGAAACGCTCCAGGTGTAGGGCGTGACTCCGCCGGTCGCAGTAAATGTGTCGCTATAGGGGTTGCCTTGCTCGCCTTGGGGAAGACTTCCGGTAGTGATTTGGAGATTATTCGGATCAACGGTGACAGTAGCGCTCGCCGATTTTGAAGAATCGGCCTTGCTTGTAGCCGTAACGAAGACGGTGGTTGGCGAAGTTACCGTTGGCGCAGTGAACAAGCCACTGCTATTTACCGAGCCGGCGCTCGCCGACCAGGTCACACCCGTGTTGTAAGTGCCGCTGACCGTGGCCGTGAACTGCTCCGTCTGCGTGGAAAGCACGATTGCGCTGGTCGGGGAGATGCTGATTTGGATATTGTCACCACCGCCACTACCGCTGCCGGTGATGTTCAGGGAAAACATCTGGCTGCCCTGATCGGGTAGGGGCTTATCCGTCGCAATGATTTGAAACGAAAAATTGCCTGCCTTGCTAGGCGTGCCCGACAAGGTTCCGGTAGTTGGACTCAAACTAATGCCCGGGGGTAGTGAACCGCTTTGCACCGAGAAAGAGTACGGGGAATTTCCGCCACTGACTGTTAGAACGGCATTGTAGGGCTGCTGGACGGTGCCCGGATTCAGACTTCCGGACAACTTGAGTTCCTGCGTTTCATTACCGGTGCCCGCAGCCTGTGCCGTGCCGCAAGAAACAGTTATCAGCGCCAGAGCGAGCAGGAGCAACAGCATACTCAAATGCTGTGCTCGCGCGGCGAAAGAGGTGCGTGTATGTTCTGAGAAAGCTTCCGAATTGGACTTGGAATTAGTTTTATTAAGTGCTGCCGCTACGGTTACAAACATTGAGCCCTCTCGACTGTAGACGAAGTGGGGGACTAGTCGATTGTCCTCGTGCTGAATCTATCGGTAGAGGGCCGCGCTTCCCAGATATCCGAAGTGCAACAGGAAACTCATTAGTACACTTGGACGCGGCATGTCCGGATTCGCGCGCGCTACTGTCCGAGCGTGTTCTGTTACGAATCCATGAAACCAGGCGCGCAGTTGGAGATTTGAGAGGTCATTTACGTGTCGCGAAAGTTCACTGCAATGCGGAGAAACTTAGGTAAGTATCTAGGGAGTTACTATTGTTTTTCTTTCAGCAAGGCCGCGCGCAAGCGATCGTAAGTGCGATTGCCGAGCATGCGCTGCGCGCCGCGGCGAACCTGATAGGGCAAGCGTTTTTTCCATAAGCCGCGGCCGTGGCAATTAGCAATGAACTCCTCGAGCGTGACGCCGCGCAGCAATCCCACCCGGTTGAGCTCGTACCGGCTGGTGTTTGGCGAGTTAGCCGAAAACCGGCTGTTGGCAACGGTTGCGAATCCCGCCTGGCGCGCCACCTTCAGTGTGCGCTCGTCGTAGCGCCCTCCGGGACAGGAAAAGTGTTCAATACTGTGTCCGACGATCTGCTCGATCTGCAGCTTCGCATCGACGATCTCACGTTTCAGCTCCGCATCGGTGATATCGCAAAGATAAGGATGCGTCATCGAGTGGCAGCCAATCTCGAATCCCTGCGCATCGAGCTCGCGCACCTGGCCGGCGTTTAGATAGCCGGGCGTTCCCAGAAATCCAGTGACAAGGTAGAAGGTTGCGTTGAAGCCGAACTCGCGCAGCACCGGCGCGGCGGCGATGAGATCGGTTTCGCAGCCATCGTCGAAGGTGATGCAAACGCCGGGCTCGGAGGGATAACTGAGGGCTTCGCTAACGCTCACGCCGCGCCAGCCCGAATCCCTCAACCACGCCATGTGGCTCCGGAAAGTTTCGATCGGCAGAATGTAACGTACGTAGCCGGGTTCGGATTGGCAAAGCGGGCGTCCGGGCAGCTCCAGTTCGTGATACATCAGAAAAACCCACCTTCTTGCCACCTTGGTAGTCGCGGCCATCAGAAGATCTTTCGAAAAGGCGATTTCATCGATTCCGGTACGCGGATTCCCACCCGTTCCATCGCCTGCTTGCCCTGCTTCAAAATCTGCCATACGCGGCGGGAGCTGGAATTCGCTTTGCCAAACTGGGTGAGAAGTTGTTCGTCGAGAATTCCAGACGAGGGTAGTGTCAATTCCCCTTTGACCCCTGCGTAGGCGCCTCGCGTAAGCGCCGCGACAATGCCGTCCCGGTTGGTTGCTTCTGAGTCGAGCTCTACGAGTAATCCGCGAAACTGTTTTTTCCAGTGCAAATCGAGGCCGTAAAAAGCGTGCATTTCCGGCCTGCGCTCGCGCAGCCGGTGAAACAGCGCGAAAGTCTCCGGCCGCGGAGCGTAGCGTCCGTCGTACTTCGAATTCCACGTTTCGATTCCCTGTGGAAGCGTCTCAAATTTCTCAATCCACTCGAAATGATCATTCCTGGGATGAGCGATCACCGAAATCGCACCCTGCTCTTCGATCTGGCGAATAACGGTCTGCGGGTCCTCGCTGTCGATGCGCCGCGTCGCGCCATAACCCAGGATGTGCATCTCCTGCTCGCAGCGAAATTCCAACCCGGCGACAAAAAGAAGCTTCTCGTCAGATAACGATTGAAGCTCGTCGTGATATTGGCGCAGCTTGTCGGAATCAAAATATTCCGCGTGGTCGGTAATGCAGACGAAGGCGCAACCTTCGTCAAGGAAGATGCGGCGCAGCTCGGCAAGCGTGAATTCGCCGTCCGAGTAAGTGCTGTGCATGTGCATTGCGCCTTTCAGCATGGGCCCCTCGTTACACCTCTCATATTATTGCTTGCCGCGCCAAACGCGGCGGGCAAAGTCCAGCCAATCGCCAACTTCCGGCAGCGGATCGTTCCACTGAAACAAGTCGTGAACGGTTCCCGGCACCGGTTTGAGAATCGACGCCAGCGTTGCGAAGCGCCCCGGATACGGTCCGGGATAACCCGGCGGCGGTCCTTTCCAGACCTCGACTAAATGGCGCAGGTCGCCGAGAAACCAGCGGCAACGCACGCCGCTGCGATAGCCATGTTGCGGCGGAACGTCGCCGTGTTCGGCCATTTGCGCCAGTAGGGCGGGGAAGTCCACGCCGGCATAGCAGGCCAGAGGCAAAGAATGCCAGAAGCGGCCATTCACTTCCATGAATACCGGCGCCTTGCCCTTCTGCCAACGAAATTCGACCATCGCTACTCCGTGCCAGCCAAGAGCTTCAAGAATAGCCAACCCGGCGCGTCGAATCTCCGGCTCGGGTTCGCGGCTTTCGCGCACCGCGCTGCCCGAGCCGGTGGGATAAACATCGCGAATCCGGCGGTGGGCGAACTCGGCGCGAAGTTCTCCATTATGCATGAGCGCGAAATAGCCGGTGCCTTCGCCTTCGACGTACTGCTGCACCAAAACGCCCGATGAACGCTGGCTGATATCGGCATACGCCGATTCGAACTCAGCCGTCGTGCTCGCGTAACGCGGACGGCCACCGGTTCGCACGTTGCCCTGCTGTCCGAGTTCTTCAGAGGCGCGGGGTTTGAGCACCACAGGATATTCGAAGGTGTGAGCGACGCGCTCGGCGTCGTCGCGATTTTCGACGAGTATGGTGTGTGGAATGGCGATGCCGAGCGATCGCGCCAATTCCGTAGTTTGCTGCTTGTCGAAGGCGCGCAACACCTGCTCGTGCGATGGCAGCACCATGCGCCCGCCGGCGCGAAAAATCTGGTCGCGATGAAGGGAAAGCGGAAGCGTCGTCGCCTCCGTCATCGGCAAAACGAGTGTGCCGGGTTCGATGGCGACGAGGTCCGCAATGCTGCTAACAAACGCTTTCACGCGACCCTGCGGCGATGGATACCGAAACGATTCTCGGACAAAGCGCGACCAGCCTGCCTTGTTCCATGAGGTCCAATCGCCCGTCAGCACAGTGTGGCCGGCCTGTGCCAGAGATCGGACTGCCGCAACTGCCTGATTCTGGTTTCCGTCGAGCACCAGAATTCTCATGGCAGCACTCTCATTGTCGAACGGGCCTTACGGGTTCGACGGAATCGACGCCACTGGCGCGGGCCGCAGCGGAATTTGCCGCGGTCACCTTACGCAAGACGTCAGCGAACTGCTTCACCACCTGAGACCAATCGTACTGTGCAGCCAGTCGCACAGCCGCCTGCTCGAACTTGCGGCGCACGGCAGCATCGCGGAGAAGCAGCATTACAGCATCGGCAAATGACGCGGCGTCATCGGCGAGCAGAAGATCGCGGCCGTTTTCGACACCCAAACCCTCCGCGCCAATGGAGGTCGAAACCATGGCCTTGCCCATTGCCATCGCTTCGAAAATCTTGAGCCTGGTGCCGCCGCCAATCCGCAACGGAACCACGACAACCGAGGCTTTTTCCAGATATTCCGCGACCGAAGGAACGGTGCCGGTGACCTGAACCGAGGGGCTCGCCAGCCGCTGCACTTTAGCGAATGGATTGCGCCCGACAATCTGGAAAATTGCAGCCGGAAACTCGACCAGAACCCGAGGCCAAATCTGGGAGCAAAAATATTCCACCGCATCGACGTTCGGCTCCCAATCCATGGAGCCAGTGAAAACCACGCGCGCAGGTTCGGCCGACGATGGCGGCGCTATATTGAACTTCTGTGTGTCCACTCCGGTGGGAACGACGGTAATCTCGCAGGAGGGATTCATTTGCAGCATCTGCTGGCGATCATGCTCGGAGACGGCGATGATGTGATGAAATTTTCCCAGCGTCGCGCGTTCGTAGCGAGTCATCTTGGCCGACTCAATGGCGAAAGATAATTTTTTGATCGGATTCGACTCCACAGCGGCGAGTCGCTGCCACAGCGAGCTTTCCACGTTGTGCTGAAACAGCACGCAGGGCATGAGTAATGGCGAGGGAAAATTCCATGAGGCGGAAAGAAAATCGCAGACGGCAACGTCGAAACGTCCACTCGGAAGCCAGTTGCAGAGTTTGCTTCGAACCAGGCGATGCGTGAACTTGGAGACCGCATAGGGCGGTCGCATGGGCAAGCGATACAGATAATCGAGGCTGCGATCAAGAAAGTTGGAATCAGGCGCCGCGGTGTGAATAATTTCCGATCCCGGCAGTTCCTTGCCGAGCACGACCTCGAAATCCCGATCCCGGCGGCCACCGTAATACTGGAGCAGCGTGACTTCGTGATCCTTCCCAAGAAAACGAAGAAGATTATAAGAGCGGATTTTCCCTCCGGTATCGACCGGCAAGAGTTTGCCGCCCTTCACCCACAGCACTCTCACCGGGAACTCCCCGCCGAAGGCTGGGAGACAGCCGTTCTTACTTCCGGAGCGTGATCTTCAGCCTGCGTGCCCCAATCCAGACGCGCCGCCGTCAGCGGACGAAGTCTGGTTACCAGCGGGTGGTTCTTCACCCGTAGTTTGCTCTCAAACAAAGCGCGGTAGAACTTGCGAGTGATTTTCGTTTGCAGATTCATCGTTGGCGGCCTTCCCTCGCCTGTTCCGCCGCTCGTAAGTGAATAACCATGCTTCAGCATCGTGCCGCCGATCATGCTCTCAAAGCGGTGCAACTCGCCGTCGGAAAACTTCTTTTTCCAGCGTCCAACCGGGCTGAATTTTTCCCGTGGATCGGCGCGGAACAAAGTGTTTGGCCGGCTCACCGAGCCGTAGCCCGCGTGCATAATGCGAGAGTAATCGAGCTCGTGATCCAAGAACTTGCCGACTCGATCCAGCGTCTGCTGGGGCGATTCGATCAGATCCTCGAAATGGACTTCCAGGTAATCGCTGCCCAGTTGGCGTCCGTAACGGTAACCCTGCTCCACCACCCACTCCCAATAAACGCCGGCTCCCATCAGGCTGATGCCGCGCCGCCACGGCAATGTGCCGACAAATCGCGTGTTGTGAAGCGACGTCGCCACATCGCGTCCGTCGCGGATCATGTGGATGATCAGCGCCTCGGGAACGAGACGCTTAATGGTTGGCAGGTGCATGTTGCCTTCGACACTGTTCTCCGCCCAGCGCTGCATACCTTGTCGGCGGCACATGGCGTCCATCACAATGCGGAGAAAATCTCCCGCATTGTGGCAGTTTTCCAGAATGTCATTTTCGATTTCGCTCGCTTCGAGCCCGGTTGCCCGAAACAACTTGCTGCCAAGCCAAACGCGCAGCAGTTTTTCGCGGTCGGAGCGCCGGCGCAGATTGCCGTAATGCGGCGCCAGCAGATTAAATACGTTCGATTCCGCCAGGTAAACGGCAAATCCGCCGGCGGAGAGCAGCATGTCATAGAACAAGGTTGTGCCCGAACGAGCGCTGCCTATCACAAACACAGGCGCAGTGCTTCGGCTTGTTCTGGCCGCCACGAACTCCTCCACTGCGATTTTAAATCAGCTTTGCTGCCCACGGTTCTAACGTTCTACGGTATTAAGGTAACCGCTTAATCGCGACATCAGTTCCGTCCCGAGGTATGGGCCACAGGCGATCAATCCGGTAATCAACGGATTCTTTTGATTGCACTTCAAATCGGTCTGCTCCAGCGTCTGCACAAAACCACCTGCAGCGAGCACCAGTGCGGTGCCGCCCGCGACATCCCATTCATGCTTGGGAACGAGCGTGAAAGTAACGTCGGCGCGTCCAGCCGCAACCAAGCCGAGTTTATATGCGACTGAGCCCATGGGGCGCGTAGCGAAGTCGGAGGATTCGAACTGCTTCCACTCGCCGCGCTTGACCTCGCTGCGGCTGGCAAGCACGAGCGCGCCCTGCAGATGTTTGCGCTGGCTTGGAACGGCAGCCGCTCCGTTATAGGTCACACCGGTGTCACGTGAGCCGAGGATTAGCTCATCCGTTGCCGGATTGCAGATTCCGCCCGCGATGGGAATGCCATGCTCAACCATGCCGATAGAAACGCAGAATTCAGGAATACCCTGCACGAACTCGCGCGTGCCATCGAGAGGATCGACCACCCACACGCGCTCTTTATCGAGGCGAGTGAAATCATCGACGGTTTCCTCCGACAGCCAGCCCTCACCCGGACGAAGGAGGTGCTCTTTGAGCACGGCATCGACGGCACGGTCGGCCTCGGTGACTGGATCGTGTCCAGCTTTGTATTCGGTGGCAATGGCTCCGGGGGTGAAGCGCTTAAGAACCGCCCGCGCCGCTTCCAGCGCGGCATGAATGCGTTCGAGAGTTTCGTCCGATGAATTTGAAGTCAATGTGTACTCCGATAGAAGGTCTTGGTTGTCAAGTCTCACGGTCTAGCAACTCGGCTCAAGATTAACGGTTTTCCTAAGACCTGACACCTAACACCTGAGACCTGCTTCTTTCACGCCCACAGCATTCTCGCTCCAGTCATCAGCAGGACAGCGCAGAGGATTCGACGGAGCCAGAGGACCGGAACGCGCGTGCTCAGATACGAGCCGAGAATGCCGCCGGGGATCGAGCCAATGAGTATGGCTCCGACCAGATGACCGTCGACATTGCCCGCGCGGAAGTGCAGCAAGCCGGTGACGCCAGTGAGAATCACGGCATGGGCGATGTCGGTTCCGACCATGATTTTTGGGGGGAAAGAATAGAACAATAGCAGCAGCATCATAATGATGCTGCCCGAGCCGACAGAAGTGATGCCGACGAGAAATCCGCCGACTAATCCGATGGCACTCATACCCACGAAAGACTTCAAAGTGGGTTCGCGTCCGATGAGATGGTCTTCGATCCGCCGCTGGAAAAGAAGCAACGCGGGGACGATGACCAGCAACAGACCCACGGCGGACTTGATGAAATCGTTGACGCCGGCGCCATGGACTTGGCGCAAGTGCACTAGAAGAGCCACCCCGAGGTACGAGCCTGGGACGCTGCCCACCGCCAACCCCAGCACGACCCTCATGCGCACCGTACCCTTGCTGAAATGGAGGATGCTGGCGGGAATCTTGGTGAAGAAGTTGCAAAGCGCATCGCTGCCGACCGCCATAATAGCGGGGACGTGCAGTCCGAAGATTAGTATCGGCAGCAGCAATACTCCGCCGCCCACTCCGGTCAGGCCGATCAGCGTTCCGACGACGAAGCCGGTCAGCACTTTTAGCAGCAAGAATTCCATGCGGTCTTTCGGTTGGAGGACTTCCCCGTTCTCAGTTCCCGGTTCTCAGTTGCTTAGTAAAGCAAAACCAGGTTAAAGAACGGAGAATATTGAAAACCGGCGCTGAGAGCCGCTTTCAGTGGATATTATTACATAAAGTCCATTGTAGTAATCGACTTTATTGACATCGTAAAACAATACTCAGTTTCCGGTTCTCAGCAAGACAGAGCCGATTCAACGCACTGAGAACTGAGAACCGGAAACCCGGAACTGCCTCTACCCGTTGCCGTTGGTTCCCACAAAGCCCTCGCGCTCCAGATGCAGAAGAATCGCCTGAGCCGCTTCTTCGGGGCTCAGCTTCGCGGTATCGATGACCACCTCGGCATCGGCGGGAACCTCGTAGGGATCGGAGATGCCGGTGAATTCCTTGACGATGCCGGCCCTCGCCTTGGCATACAAGCCTTTGCGGTCGCGCTGTTCGCACACATCGAGCGATGTGGCCGCGTGCACCAGAATAAATCCGCCAAAGGGTTCAACCATCTGCCGCACCGCCTTGCGCGTCGCATCGTAAGGAGCGATGGGAGCGCAGATCGCGATGCCGCCGTTTTTGGTGATTTCCGAGGCGACATAGCCGATGCGGCGGATGTTGATGTCGCGGTGCTCTTTGGAAAAACCCAGTTCGCTCGACAGGTGCTTGCGCACCAGGTCGCCATCGAGCAGCGTGACCGGTCGCCCGCCCATTTCCAGGAACTTCGTGATCAGCGCGTTCGCGATGGTCGATTTGCCCGAGCCGGAAAGTCCGGTGAAGAAAATAGTAACGCCTTGCTTATGGCGCGGCGGGTAGCTGCGGCGCAGTTCCTGCACCACCTCGGGATAGGTGAACCACGCCGGAATATCGCGGCCCTCGTTCAGTCGCCGGCGCAGTTCCGTACCCGAAATGTCGAGCACTTTGGCGCCCTGCGGCACTTCATCGGCAGGAACGTAGCGGTCTTCGTTTTCGAGATACACCATCATCTGGAAGGGAACCATGGTGACGCCCATTTCCTGCTCGTGCTTCTTGAACAATTGTTGGGCGTCATACGGGCCGTAAAAGGGCTTGCCGTCGGTATCCTTTCCCGGGCCGGCGTGGTCGCGGCCGACGATGAAGTGGGTGCAGCCGTGGTTCTTGCGGATCAGTCCGTGCCAGATCGCTTCGCGCGGTCCGCCAAGGCGCATAGCCAACGGCAGCATCGACAGCTTGACAGTGCCATGCGGATACTTCGCAAGCAGCAACTGATAGCAGCGCGTGCGGACGAAATAATCCACATCGCCCGGTTTGGTCATGCCGACAGAAGGATGAATCAGCAGGTTGGCCTCGACTCGCTTGGCGGCGCGCATGGTGAGCTCGACGTGGGCGCGATGCATGGGATTCCGCGTCTGAAAGGCCACTACCTTAGTCCACCCGAGACGGGTGAATTCGGCGCGCACTTCAGCCGGAGTTAGGCGCAACTCGCGGAAATCGTAGTGCGACGGGGGTTGGAAGCCTTCGATTTTTCCGCCCACATACCACGGGTGCGATTTGTTGATGGCATAGTCGGCGCCCGGGTGCGCGGCGCTGGTGGAATTGAAAACGGCCTCGGCCTCGGCTTTGCGGTCGGGCTGCCAGACATCTTTTACGTGGAGCACGGCGAGCATCACGCCTTCCGGGTCGCGCAACGCGATCTTGCTGCTGCCAGGTGTTAATTTTTTGGCGAAATCTTCGGAGACGTCGAGCGTGATCGGCATCGGCCAAAGCGTGCCATCGGCCAGCCGCATTTTGTGGCATACGCTTTCATAATCGTTGCGGTTCATAAAGCCGCGCAGCGGCGAGAATCCTCCGCTCATCAGCAGCTCCAGATCGCACAACTGGCGCGCGGTCAGATCCCATGAGGGCCAATCCTTGGAATGCGCCTTCAGCTCCGCGGCACGCTGGTCAGACACTTGCAGTTCGACAAGTTCGCCCCCATGCGGGGCAATAAGATGGCTTGTGGCAGTGGTCAAGTCTATCCTCCGGATCTTCACTTCAGATTTCTGTTTGATTTCAAAATCGCTGAGGCTCACCCCAACTTCCCTTCTGCGCCTGGAACCCGCTGGGGCTGCGAGGGGATGGTCCGACAGAGGCACTCACTTAAGTTGTACAACACGTTCCGCGAAATCGGCGGGTCGCATTGTGAATCAGCAATTCCGCTACCTATAGAACTCCCCAATTCCGATTGTAAGCCATCGAAAACAGTATGTGATCCGGCAATATCGCGGTGGCCGGGAATTTCAGCCCGGTCGAGATGAAAAAAGTTGCAATATTCGACCCTACCGAGGGAAGAGAATTTGCAATCTGCGCCTCAAACAACTCTCCGCCATACCCACGAAAAATGCGGAGCCCCAATCCTAACCCACTTAATTTTAGCCCTATGGCCTTGCCCCGCACTCTCGGTGCGAACTAGGAGTCAATCGTCGGTAACGTGGGGATTGCGTTTCTCCATTGGCGATGGCGCTATTGCGGGAGAATAAACTAAGAAGTGATTTTGGCGCCTTCACGGTTACCTTCGGGGCATTCAAATCGGCAAAAACCGTATGGTAGAATTCAGTCACTCCTCCAGCAATCAAGTCTCGCAGGCTGGTGTGCCGATGGTCGATTCGATGGTCGATTCGATGACCGATTCGGAGATGCGAGTCCCAATGGAGTCAAAGCTATCTATTTCAATCGGATAAATCCTGCCGTCTCGCCAATTCGGACGATTATCCAATCCCACGATTAAAGATTTATGGCCAGCAAGAAAGTTGTCATTATCGGAGCGGGACCGACTGGACTGGGTGCGGCCTATCGACTCCACGAATTGGGCTATGCGAACTGGGTGCTTTACGAGAAATCGGGCGGCGTCGGCGGCCATGCCACTTCCCATGTCGATCGGCAAGGATTTGTTTGGGATGAGGGCGGCCACGTCATCTTTTCGCACTATAAATACTTCGATAATCTGATCGACAAAGTTCTGGGCAAAGAAGTTCACGAGCGCATTCGCGAAAGCTGGATTGTGCAGGGCGACGATTCCTGGGTGCCTTATCCGTTTCAGAGCAATCTGCGTTACCTGCCGAAAGAAATTCAGGTGAAATGCCTGCTGGGCGCAGCCAAAGCGGCCGCCAATGGAGGCGGTCGCGAAGCGGCGAATTTTCGGGACTGGATTCTTGCCACCTTCGGCGAGGGCATCGCCGAAGCTTTCATGTTCCCTTACAACTCCAAGGTCTGGACGACTCCGCTCGAACAGATGTCCAAACACTGGATTGCGGATCGAGTCGCGGTCGTCGATTTCAAGCGGCTGCTCGAAAACGTTCTTTACGAGCGCGACGACGTGGGTTGGGGACCGAACAGCAAATTCAAATTCCCCTTGCACGGTGGCACGGGCGAAATCTACCGGCGCATGGCTGCGCATTTCCCGGAGAAAATCAAGACCGAAAAAAAGCTTGCGGAAATCGACCTTGAGCGCCGGCGAGTTTCCTTTGCCGACGGCACGGGCGACACCTACGATGTGCTGATTTCGACCGCGCCCCTCGATCTGCTGGCGCACATGATCACGCCCGTGAATAACCGGCTCAAAGACGCCGCGCAAGGCCTGGAGCACAACAATCTGCTGGTCGTCGGGCTCGGTTTGAAAAAGAAGATCGAAACCGGGCGCTGCTGGATCTACTTCACCGATGCGCAGATGCCCTGCTACCGCGCCACCTATTTTTCGCACTATTCGCCGTTCAACGTTCCGAACGGCGATACCGAGCAGTACAGTTCGCTGATGTGTGAAATGTCATTCCGCGTAGGCGAATCGCCCGATCCTGAAAGAGTGCTGGATCAACTGATAGCCGGGCTGATTCGGGCGAAGATTCTCGAAGAGTCGGACCGGGCCAAGGTTGTCTCGCGCTATCAGCGCGTGGTGGGATACTCGTATCCGATTCCGACTCTCGGCCGCGACCGGGCACTCGAGGTTCTGCAACCGGCCTTATTGGAAAAGGGAGTTTATTCTCGCGGGCGCTTTGGCGCCTGGAGATATGAAATCGGGAATATGGACCACTCGGTGATGATGGGTGTCGAAGCCGTTAACAATATCGTTGCGGGGGAAAAGGAACAGGTTTTTCATAGTTCGTAAACATGGCTCGGGTAGCATGTTTCGCGAGCATGATTCGCGCAGCATGACTCCCTAAACGTATTTTTCTTAATAGGGTTCTTAAGCGTTCAGGACGATTTTGCCAGCAGCCCAGACCAATCCGCCGCCTACAGTCAGCGTCATCATTCCGAGCTACAAGACCGCCGATCTGATTGCCGCGTGTCTCGATTCTGTCTTTGCGCAAACCTATACGGATTTCGAAGCGATCGTCGTGAACGACGGCTCGCCAGACACGCCCGCACTGGAAAAAGTGCTCGCGCCTTACTTGAGCCGGATCGTTTACATCAAGCAGGAGAACAAGCGCGCCGCCGGCGCTCGCAATAACGCCATCCGGCAGGCGCGTGGTGAGTTCGTTGCCTTCCTCGACAGTGACGACACCTGGTTGCCGAATCATCTCGCTGCGCAGATGCAAATGTTTGCCGACGACCCTTCGCTCGATTTCGTTTATGCGAACGCCCTGCTGGTTGGCGATCCCGGCCACGAGCGGCCGTTCATGCAGAAGTGCCCGTCGAACGGGAACCCTAGCTTCGATGCTCTGATTGTCGAGCGCTGCCACATTCCAATTTCGACCGTGGTGGCGCGCAAGCGAGCGCTGGTGGATGTGGGATTGTTCGACGAGAAACTTCCGCGCTGCGACGATTACGATCTCTGGGTGCGGACCGCCTTCAGCGGCGCCAAATTCCGCTACAGCCGGGTGGTGCAGGCGCGGCTGCTAGTCGGCCGGCCCGGTTCCTTGGGCCAATCCAGAGCCAAAATGGCGGAGGCTTACTGGAGTATTCTGGAGAAGTTCAAGCGCACCCTGCCGATGAACGACGCGGATCGCGCAGTGGTGGAAAAGCGCGCCGCCGAGATTCGAGCCAAATATTTACTGGAAGAAGGCAAGTGCAAGCTGGCCGAACGCCAGTTTGACGGAGCGCGAAAGTTGATTGCCGAAGCAAACGGCTATTTGCATCGTTCCAGTTTGAGTCTGGCAGTGTTCGGTTTGAGTATTGCCCCCGGCGCGACCAGCAAACTCATGTTCTTCTGGAACCGGATTCGCAACGGCGCGTCGGGCTTGAGGGCTTAGTAGCAGGGCTTAGTAACGAAGAACGACAGCGCGGAACGATCGCGCACACGGTGTGGGACCAATAGTGTGGGAACAATGATGAAGCGTCTGATTGCGGGAGGAAAACATGTGCTCGGTTTGCATAGGCCGGGCCGCAATCTGCGCGTCTTCCCAGATGACATTTTTCTTGTCTCCTATCCCAAGTCGGGTAACACCTGGACTCGCTTTCTGATTGCCAACCTTGTCTACCCCGAAAAGAATCCCGATTTTTCCAATATCAACGACCTGGTGCCCGATCCCGAGGCAATGTCGAAGCGCGATCTCGACCGCGCCGCGCGCCCGCGGCTGCTCAAGAGCCATCAGTACTTCGATCCGCGCTATCCCAAGGTGATCTACATCGTGCGCGATCCGCGCGACGTGGTGCTCTCGGAATATTATTTCGATATCAAACGCCGGGCGATCGTTGACGATTACCCTCTGGAGCAGTTTGTGTCGTGCTTTGTCCGCGGCGAACTGAACCACCCTTATGGAACCTGGGGCGAACACGCAGCCAGCTGGTTTTACACTCGGCGCAACGACAACCGGTTTCTGCTGGTGAAATACGAAGCGCTGCAATCGCAGGCGATCGAGGAGATGGTGAGAATTGCAGGTTTTTTGGGGATTTCGGCCGAGCCGGATCGTTTGGCTTTTGCCATTGAACAGAGTTCGGCCGATCGCATGAGGGCGCTCGAAAAGCAGCAGGGGCATTTATGGTCATCGACACGCGAGACTCGGCAAGACAAGCCCTTCATCCGTTCGGCCAAGGCGGGCGGCTGGAAAGCGGAATTGTCCGAGGCGAGCGTGGCGGAGATTGAATCGGCGTGGGGCGCTCTGATGCGCGAGATTGGCTATGAATTGGCCGACGCAAACCTGGCTCACGCTGGGATGTCTCATGCCGGCATAGAAAATTTGTAATTGGTGATTTGTAATTGAATTGTCGTTCCGTTCTTCAATTGCCAATTACAAATTACCAATTACAAATTCGTAAGACACAAATTGAACTGAATCGGGTATTGGAAAATCGGGTATCGGAAAATGATGAAGGAATTGATTGCGGTCGTAAAACACGGACTCGGGCTGCATCGGCCCGGCCGCAATCTGGTCATTCTTCCCGATGATGTTTTTCTGGTTTCATTTCCGAAATCCGGCAACACCTGGATACGTTTTCTTCTCGCCAACCTGCGCTACCCGGACCAGCCTGCGACTTTCGCCAATATTCATCGCTTGATCCCCGATCCCACCGGCACGGCGCGGCGGGATTTCGATCGCATGGCGCGGCCGCGCATTATCAAGAGCCACGAGTGCTTCGATCCGCGCTATCCGCGCGTCATCTACGTGGTCCGCGACCCTCGCGACGTGGTGCTTTCGCAATACCACTATCATCGCAAGCTCATGAGGATCGGCGACGATTCGCCAATCGAGAACTTCGTCACGCGCTTCCTCGCCGGTGAAACCTGCCCGCACGGATCGTGGGGACAAAACATCACGACATGGCTCGCTACACGCGAAGGCGACCCGCGTTTCCTCTTGTTGCGCTACGAAGATATGGTTGCCGATACCGCGCGCGAACTGGCAAAGATTGTGAAGTTTGTGGGTATTACTGCCAATGCGGAACAGATTTCGCTTGCCGTCGAGCGCAGTTCGGCCGGCCGCATGCGAAAACTCGAACAGACGCAAACCGAGCAATGCGAACTCACCAAAGGATCGCGCAAGGATTTATCCTTTGTCCGCGCCGCCGGTTCCGGCGGATGGCGCTCAGAATTGCCCGCGCCGCAGGTTGCGAGGATCGAGGCTGCATGGGGCCCGGTGATGCGGCATCTTGGCTATGAATTAAGCTCGCAATCGCCCTCCGAATCGCGGGACAGTGAGTATACGGGGAGTCTCAGCGGCGCGGCTCAAAATTTGTAATTTGGCAATTTGTAATTGGTAATTTGAAAACAAAGGCCGATTCCATTTACCAATTACAAATCGCAAATTGCCAATTCCATTATGCTCGGCCAATTCAAGTACGCGCTAAAGTACGTTCTCGGGCTTGATCGCGCCGGGCGCCATTTTACGATCTTTCCCGACGACACTTTTCTTGTGTCGTACCCAAAATCGGGCAACACCTGGGTCCGTTTCCTGCTCGCGAATCTGATTCATCCCAACGAAACCGTCGGCTTCGACAATATCAACCGCCTGCTTCCCGCGCCGGGAGTTTTATCCAAGCGCTTTCTGCGTTCGCTGCCGCGCCCCCGCGTGTTAAAAAGCCACGAAACCTTCGACGTCCGTTTTCGCAAGGTGATTTACCTGGTGCGCGATCCGCGCGACGTCGTGGTTTCTGAGTACCATTTCAACTTGAAGAAGCGTTACATTGATCCCGACGTCTCCCTCGAACGGTTCGTCAAGCGCTTCATCGCCGGCGAAACCTCGTCATACGGTTCCTGGTGGGAACACGCAGCCGGTTGGATCGCCGCGCGACACGGCAATTCCTCGTTTCTGCTGGTTCGCTACGAGGATCTGCTCGCGGATGCCATCGGCGAAACCGCAAAAATCGCGGAGTTCCTTGGTATTCCGGCTACGCCCGAACGCCTGCATGCCGCCGTGGAACGGAGCTCGGCGGATCGTATGCGCAAACTTGAAAAACAGCAGGCCGACCAGTGGACCGGAACCCAAAATACGCGCCAGGAAATACCGTTTGTGCGGGCGGCTAAGTCTGGCGGATGGAAGGAGACTTTGCCGCGGCCATCGGTCGAGGAGATTGAAGCCGCCTGGACGCCGCTCTTGAATTTTCTCGGCTACGAATTGCAGAGCCCGCACCTGGACAGTACGGCAATGCCGATGTGGGTGAAAACGGCTCAGCCACTTTAACGCGCCAGAAGCGAACTTTCGAATTTCATCCGAACTCAATATCCTAAGCTAAGATCTGAATTGAATGTCCAACGTTCAATTCCAATCCAAATCCGATGACCGAAGATCGGCGGCGAAATCAACTGACAGGAAGCACCGTCCCTGCGCATGCGTAAAATCGAAAAACGGCAGATCGTCAAGAACGTAAGTTCCAGCTGGTTCTCTCTGGGAATCAACGTAGCTGTCGGCATTCTTCTTACGCCGTTTATCCTGCATCGGCTCGGAGATACGGCCAACGGCCTCTGGGTCATCATCTTTTCCGTCACCGGGTACTACGGTCTGTTCGATCTCGGCATCCGCTCTTCCATCGTCCGTTATGTGTCGAAGTTTACTGCCACTGGAGACCGCGAAGAGTTGGCCAAGCTGATCAACACCAGCCTGTTCACATATAGCTGCATCGGGGTGGCCAGCCTGGCGGTGACGATGCTCCTGGCCGCCAACATCCAGCACGTTTTCCCGCATATTCAGCCCGAGTTCATGCCCACCGCCCGCCGCCTTATGTTGATCGTCGGCGCCGCCGTAGCTATGGGTTTTCCGGCTGGCATCTTCGGCGGATTTCTCGAAGGCTTGCAGAGGTTCTACATTCTCAATTTCACCAACGTGGTTTCGACGCTCCTGCGAGCGGCGCTGATCGTAGTCGCGCTCGATCACGGATACGGATTGCTCACCCTCGCGATCATCACGGTTTCTTTGCCGCTGATGGCGTCCATCGTGCGCGGCTTCATCGCGCTGCACTTATGCCCTGTCAGTTTCGCCGTTCACTATATCGACCGCGCCACCTTTCGCCAGATCGCCAACTACAGCGGCGTTACCTTCATGATCATGGTGGCGGGCCGGCTCAAATTCAAAACCGACGAGCTCGTCATCGGCGCTTTCGTGTCGGCTGCGGCGGTCACCTATTTCAGCATCGGCGGCCGCATCGTCGATTATGCGGGCCAAGTGGTTACAGCGCTTTCGCAGATCTTTGTTCCCATGTCGAGCCAATCCGACGCCCGCGGCGACATTACGCGTCTACGCAAGATTTTTCTCGTGGGAAATCGCGTCTGTGGGCTGGTGATTTTTCCCATCTGCACGGTTCTCGTGATCCTGGGGAAATCGGTGATCGAGGTTTGGGTCGGCAAAAAGTATATTGCCACCAGTTATCCCGTGCTCGTCATCATGATTCTTTGCGGCACCTTGTGGTTTGCCCAGGGAGCATCCGGAAGAATCCTGTTCGGCACCTCAAAACACGGCACCTGGGCAATTGTGACCATGATCGAAGGCATTTCCAACCTGGTCCTCAGCATCATTCTTGTTCGCCCCTACGGCATCATCGGCGACTGCTTTGGCACCGCGATTCCGCTCGCCTGCAGCACGATTCTCTTCATGCCGCAGCACCTGTGCAAGAAGCTGGATATCCGCCTGCGCACCTACGTACGCGAGTCCTATAGCTTGCCCTTCCTGCTCTGTCTACCGCTGGCAGCCGTTCTTTTGCTCATGCAACGCTGGTGGTTCGTCGCGCATAATTACCGCCAGTTGGGTGTTCAACTCCTGATCGCAGGCGCAGTGTATGGATCGGGTCTCGTCTGGGCGGTTTTGACCAACCGGGCCCTCGGTGTCAGCGAGCATGCCCTGCATGGCAAGTCCCTCACCGCTCAGAGCAGGACTGTTCCCATTCCGCAGGAAATCTATCTGGAAGATCTATAACCGACCCCTCGCTCAGTCTTAGTCGTTATCCGGCGGCGTCGGCGCATCCTTCCGATTCTGAAAAAACCTCGCGTCCTTCAGCGCCGGGATCGGCGTGAACGTCAGCGGCGACTGGTTGAAGTTGAAGCAATCCGACAAATCGCCGAGCGCGTAGGAGTCGGCATACCCCACCGCTGGGTCAATTTCCGGCAGCGAGAACGTCTCCTCAATGAATTTCAAGATGCTGCCAAAGTCGTTGTACTGGTGCGAAACGTAGGCTGGCTTGGCGTAGGGAGAAATCACGATCAGCGGCACGCGCAATCCGTATTCGTAGGAGTTTGTATCATGCAGCGGCGGCGCGACGTGATCGTACCATCCGCCCCAGTCATCCCAGATAACGATAATCGCAGTGTCGTTCCAGTAGACCTCGTTGGTTTGCGGACAGGCTGGGTTCGTGCCAATCGCGTTCACAATCGATGCCACCCACGACGGCCCAAGTCCTTTGTTGCTGTCGGCATGATCTGAGGCAGCCCCGTCCGGGATCACCCACGTTACGTTGGCAAGTGCGCAGTTGCCGATGTCGGTCACGATTTGCGCCCCGGTCCCTTCGATCACCATATTGGGATTGGAATTGGTCCAGTCGGTTCCGTTGCACACTGTGTCGTCGTAATCCCCGTCCGCGGAATACGGAACGCACATGTGGTTAATCGCAACCGGTGCGGTCCAAATCGTTTCGGACGTTGGCGTGTAATACTTCCAGGTGAACCCGGCGCTATCGAGCACGTCAGTCAGTGTTGGATGCTCAAAGCATTCCGAAAGGGTTCCGGTGATCTGCGTGTAATTCGAATTGGGAAACGGCTGGCTGGTGTCAATGGTGTCGAGTAGGGCGGCCGGCGGCGCAAGGCAGCCCGCATAGGGCTCACCGTTGGAGCGGTTGGAGTTGGTTGGATTTTCGGAAGCAAAATACGTGTTCGTTGTCCCGCTGGGGCACGATCCTCCCGGCGTGCAAACCGCCGATGTTCCCGAAAGAATGTACTGGTGCGCGGGGAAACTCGGGCCCTCGTTCGTCTGGAACATCCTATCGCCAAAAGTGTACGTCTCAGCCATGGTCCAATAGGGTTGCAGGCTGTAGCCGGTCCCGGAAAGTTGTACGTACTGGTATTGCGGATCTGTAGGGCAAGGAGCCGGAGAGCAAGCTATCTTGTAGGCGCCGTCCATGGCGCAAGTTCCGGTCGAGGAATTGTAGTCGCAGACATCGAGAAACGCGTTATGACCGTGGTCCAGGTCGTAGGTCGTAATCAGCGAGACCGGCTGTAGCGTAACCTTGGTAGTTCCCGCGTAACCGTAGTTCTGGATGTCAGCGCCATTGGCGATCAGGTTTGAATCCTGAAACATATTGTCGGGAGTGCGATTCTCCTGAACGATGACCACTACGTGCTTGATCACTCCAGCTTGCCCCGGCACGGTTACTTGAAGGCTGAGAGTCGTAGTGTTCGTCGACGAACCCGATGTGCCCGTAATCGTCACTGTGACGGTTCCTGTTGCCGCCGTGGAACTGGCCGCGAAGGTTAGCGTACTACTTGTCGTCGCAGAACTGGGATTGAATGTCGCGGTTACACCGCTTGGCAAGCTGGAAGTGACAGCTAGACTGACGCTGCCAGTGAAGCCATTCTGCGGAGTGATGGTGATCGCGGCCGTCCCTTGGCCATCTTGTGCGACCGTCACCGTACTGGGCGAAGCGGAAAGCGTGAATGATGCGCTTTGAACGTTGCCGCTGCCACCACTTCCTCCGCAGCCATCAAGGATCAACACCAGGCAAACGACAGGAGCAAACAGGAATATGAGTTTCAGTCGACGCATACGATTTCCTCTTCTTCCTCCCCAATGTCCAATTTAAGGATTTGAAGCTTTCGAATCGTCTGCCCGGCGATATTAACTTTGCCGGGGAGCAATCCCCGACCCCCGGAGCGCCTTGACGTGCCCTTCCTTGAATTGCCGTGCACAGGGCCGCGCCTTCAATATGATGCCATTAAGTTCTGTCCGGTTAGATGCAGGCGAGCGGGAAATCGCTCGGAAGGGCATTGGTTCGACCCTTCCATAGCTACCGTTGCGGCTCCTGAGAGCCCAGCCGCAGAGAGGACGATACGTCAATTGTTGATCCCAGAATCGACGTAACTGTTACTTTTGTTATCAGTAGGTTACAGGCAAACTCTCATGGTATTTCTCTGGTTGACAAGCCCGCAGGGCATGGTATTCTGCCTTCAAGCAGTCGGTAAGACCCCCCGAAAAGACTGATACCCAGGCTCATGATCTTGTCGAAACAAGATCGCCGAGTTTTTGCCCAAAGCGAGGCCAACACCTCTATGAAAACCGCAAGAATCCTGTCCGTTCTATTGCTGGGGGTAGCTTCCAGCCTTAGCGCCGCACAGACCAAAACCACCACCACGATCTCCTCTTCGCTGAATCCCTCCACTTATGGGCAGGCGGTGACTTTTACCGCGGTGGTCACTCCCGCGCCGCCGGATGGAGAAACCGTGACATTCATGCAAGGAAAGAATGATCTGGGGACAGGGACGCTTAGTGGTGGCTCGGCCTCGTTTACCACGTCGACGCTATCCGTTGGCAGCGACAACATCAAAGCCTCCTATCCCGGTGACGGGACGCTCGGCAGCAGCACCTCGAGCCCGGTGAGCCAGGTGGTACAACAAGCTACGACAACGACTACTTTGATGTCCTCGCTGAATCCGGCGAATGTGGGACAGTCTGTGACTTTTACGGCCAGCGTGGCCCCGCAGTATGGTGGTACGATCACGGGCAACGTGATCTTTAGCAACAACGGTACCAAGCTGTTGCTCGGGACGGTGGCGCTTTCCGGAGGTATAGCCAGTTACACAAGCACCGCTCTACCCGCTGGCAGCGATTCGATCACAGCGGAATACGTTGGGAGCAGTTCATACGCCACCAGCACCTCGGCCCCGGTGAGCCAAGTCGTGGGCACAGGAACCTATATCGATTCCACCATGACCTGGGACGACATCACGCGGTATTACGAGCTATTTGTTCCAACGGTTTTGGCTCCGAATCCCTCCATGCTCGTGATGTTGCACCCAACCGAATTCTCCTCGACTTTCGACCCGGACACCATCATTGCGCTGGACTGGGGCTGGGAAAGTTTCGCCGACCAGTACGGTTTTCTCCTCGTTCAACCCGCTTCCACCTTTGACCCGACCTCAGGTCAGTGGAACTGGAACTCGTATTTCATGGACGCGGCTTTTGCCCCAGGCGAGGCCGGCACCTGCACCGAACCACCCGCAACCGGTTGCCCGGATGATGCTGGCTTCCTGCGCAATCTGATCGTCACTCTCACCGGCCAGTACAACATCAATCCCAACGCCATCTTCGTTACCGGCTTTTCCTCCGGCGCGCAAATGACGGAACGTGTCGGCGTCGAACTCTCCGATCTCGTGGCGGCGATTGCTCCCACTGCCGGCCAAATGGAGGGCCAGCAAACCGCTCCGCCTCCGGTGGACGTACCCGGCAATATCGTCGCGCCTGTCTCCGTTCAGGAGTGGGCTGGCACGAACGACAAGAACTTGTGGCCCTGCGGCTACAAAACCACCAAGTACTCTGGCGTTGTCTTCTACCTTGACACCGTCGATGACACTTTCAACTACTGGACACAGCAGAATAGCTGCACCACGCTGCAAACCACGCAAACCTTGTGCTTGAACAACGGGCCCAACAATACCAATGATGCCCCCACTCCCGGAATGTCGGGCTACACCGGCAACATCGCCACGGGCTGCGCCTCACCCAATGGCCAGAATGTCGAGGTGCAATTCATATGGGAACCGGGGACGGCCCACAACTGGGTGCCCACGCACAACGCTGATCGTTGGAACTTCCTCTCTTCTCATCCGAAGCAATAATGAGATGTCACGACAACGATGGGATGGCAGAGAGGCATCGAATTCGATTAGCGATGCAAGATGCAATAATGAAAGCTGCAAGATAAGAGTGTTCGAAGACGAGCCAAGTTTTTGGGGAAGTTGATCATGAGTGTTGAGCAGGTTGCCGGCAGCGCCGAAATGATGAAGGAGTTGACCGGCTATATCTCCGAAAAGGTAATTAAAGGTAAGAGTGCAATCACCGAGGACACGCCACTGGTCTCATCCGGTCTGATCGATTCTTTTGCCCTGATTGAAATCTTTCTGGAACTGCAAAGGATCGCCGGCCGCAAGGTTCCCGCCAGCAAGGTCCAAGCCAAAGACATGGACACCGTGCGCCTCATGTTCGCCACTGCAGAGAAGTTTGGTAAGCCCGTTAAGAACTAAAGCTCCCGAAGCACCCATGTAGGGACAGTTCACGTCCCGCCCACGGCTGTCCAGCAAGCAAAGCTCGCTCCGACTCGACCAACAATCAATGGGGATTCGACCGCAGGCCGTAATTCGCCGCGTCTACGCAGCGTGAGCCGTATTCGATTCCAGGCGAAGTTTCTCCCGAACCGCGCTCAACAAAATGACAGTCAGCACCGGGATGAACGCATTGAACTGCCGCGGTTCGATGAATTGCCCAAACAGAAAAGTCACGCCAAGCAGCATCGGGAACAGCACCGTGAGCCGCCGCAATCGTCGATCGCAAGCCATCAGGCTCATCAATCCAAGTACGTACCAGACACCTATTGCCAGGATGGAAAATGCCATATCGGCCGGAAGCACGAATGGCTTTGTCATATTCGTCCAAATCCGCCAATCGACTTGTTTTTGAAATGGCATCAACCATTGCAGCGCAACGCGAACCAGCACATGCCCCACTAGCGCGGCTGCGACCACCGACACCCAAACCCTGGGAGGTTCAGCGTCGTATAGCAAAAAGGCCACCGTCGGAATCAGCAGCAGCGCGTTTTCATGGTTCAGAGTCGCGACCGTGACCAGAACGACGAACCACACATACCTGCGACGGTAAAGAGCCAGCAACGCGAGCGAGTAAAAGAAGACGATGCCAATGTCGTAAAAATTACGATAGGTAAGGCAAGTCGAAATCAGGACCGCCGCGATCACTTGCCCCAGCGAACTCAGGGATTCTCCCACATGGAGAGCCGACCACCGTCCCACAGCGTAAATCGCCAGGAGGGCTGCGATCACCTGCGAAGCGTAGAAGCAGTGCAAAGAAGATTGCGCCGGCACTACCGTTTGAATGGCCTTCGCCAACCAAACGAAGAACAAACGGTGGCCGAAAATCGGCACTGAGCCGGGATCCGACATGAGTACATCGACCGGCGCACCCGGCAACGCGGTTGTTGTTTTAAACAGGAAAAACCAGACAACGGAGGTGCTGGCCAAAGTCCACGTGGCTCGCCAAACCCGCGCCTGCATCAACTCGCTCAAACGCCCCCACACCCACACCATCAGTGCCGTGAGGCCCACCAGACCGAAGCCCGCCGCCAGGCTCAGCCGGTAATACTTGCGGACCATCCCCTGCTGCGAGGCCAGGCGCTCGCTCCCAGGCCACTTGTCGATTTGGGCGAATCTTCGGACCAGACTTTCAAAAGGCAGTGGTCCATGCCAGAGCAGGAGAACGAAAGCGATCAGAAGGCCAACCGCGGCAACGGCAATGCACACGCGATCGGTCAGGCGCGACCAGCGTTCCGTCGCTGCCGGATCACTCGCAGACGGAGGATTAGTTGACCGAATGTTTTGCTCTACCATCCGTTATTGCCCCCAGTTGGCCAGCATCTCGGTAATTTTCCCACGATCGATCTTTCCATTCACGTTCAAGGGAATCTGTGGGAAGTGATAAATGCGATTGGGCACCATGTAGCGCGGCAGTCTGCTCTCACAAGCGGCGATGATTTGCTGGTCATGCGCCGGGTCCGATCCCGATACCACCCCCACGATGCCAGACGCGAAACCATCCGACAGGGGCCACGGAATCGCGACCGCCAGTTCTGTGCGCGCAGTCTCCCGCAGCACCAGATCGATTTCCTGCAACTCCACGCGATACCCGTTGACCTTCACCTGAAAATCGCGGCGGCCAAGATAAAACAGGCATCCGCGTTCATCTTGCCGTACGAGGTCTCCGGTACGGTACCAAACCTGGTCGCCGGTATGCTTCAGGCGAACGAAACTCTTCGCGGTTTTTTCCGGATCGTTCAAGTATCCGCGCGTGACCTGCGATCCACCGAGGCAGAGCTCGCCGCTTTCGCCAATCGGCACCGGCGCCAGATTTTCATCGACGGCGCATACCTGTTGCCCGTCAAATGGCCAGCCGATGGGCACCAACCCTCGCACGCATTCGGCCGGCGAAGTAGCCGAATCCCAGCGGTAGTAAGTGATGGCGATGGTCGCCTCGGTCGGCCCGTAGAGATTTTCCAGAATCGAATTGTTCGCCGCCGCCTGCCACGCCGAAGCCAGGCTCGCAGAAAGTGCTTCACCGCAAAACAGGCTCCATCTCAAGGTCGGAAATGCACCCGGTTCCAAGAGCCCGAGCTTCGACGCGAACATTGCCACCGACGGCACCGAAAACCAGCACGTCAGTTGTTTTTCATCCACCAAGACCGCTGGCGTGAGCGTCTGCTCGGCGTAAGGACAAAGCGTCGCCCCCGCATCCCAGCAGGTAAACAGATCATGCACGCTGAGATCGAAGGTGAGGTCGAAATTCTGCGAACAACGATCTTCGCGGTTCATGCCAAATCGTTTCTCCGCGTACTCCATGTATGCGACCGCATTCGACTGGCTGACGGCCACTCCTTTTGGCACTCCCGTACTGCCGGACGTAAACAGCAGATACGCCGTATCATCGCCGTCGACCAGCGGGTCGACCGGCGCCGCGACGTTCGATAACTCTCGTGCCGAAATGACGTGATGTGAAGAAAGGAGTTTGCTGGCAGGCTCCCAGCCGGAATCGGGGAGAATCAACGTCAACGGTTTTTCCAGGCACGCAAGCAACGATTCCAGCACAGCCGCGCACTCCTGCCCCACGATAAGAGTCTTGCACCCGGACGCTCGCAGCATGACCAGCGTCCTCTCCAGCGGAAACTTGGGATTCAGCGGACAATAGCCACGCCCACTCCCTAAAATTCCGAGAATCGCGCCGTACGCAGCAACGCTTCGATTGGCTAGCACGGCAACGACTTTTTCCGAGGGATCAACTGCCTCATCCAAGTAAGCTGTGATCTTGCCGGCATAGTTCCAGAGCTGCTCATAGCTCAGCGATTGCTCGCCCAGTTCGAGCGCCGGCCGCGCGGGGTTGGTCCGCAGCGATCGAAAAAACCCGCCGATCAAGCTCCGACATAGTCGCTGTGCAGCCATCAATTCACCTGGGCTACCAAAATTGCGGACGCCGAAAACTGAGTTGCCGAAAAATGGAGATGCCGAAAATCAGATCTGTTGAGAATCGAACTCGCGTCATTGAACTCCATCATTGCGCTGCCGCTCGACGCAACTGCGGTCTTTGATCTGAAGCATTGGCCGTCATCGAACCCGTCGCATGTTCCGGGTTTTTTGCTGTCAGAATCTCGTACAGCTTGTCGGCAACAATCTGGTTCCCCTCCGGCCTCAGGTGCGAAATATCCACAAACAGCGTGCTTTTTTGATTGTCCAGAAAATCTCCCAGGTAATAAAAATCGGGACGGTTGATTTCACGTCCCCTTTTGTATACGGCCTGGTACATCAATCCCACATTCGGGAACTTCTTATAATTCGTGGCCAACACCTTTTGCTCATAAGGCGTCATCTCCTTGTGCCCGACCGGCAGACTGGGATACCAGGCGAAGATCGCGCGAAATCCGTAGTGTTGGGCCAACGTTTCTATAAGGTCCATATTCTGGATGTAGTTCTCGACCACCTCTTGCGAAAGTGTCCCAATATCCAGCCCCGCTCCGGGCGCCTGATCCTTACTGCGCTGTTTGCTTCTTCTGGCGGCTATGCTCTCCAAAAAATGATAGGTGTTGGTCTGGCGAAGATAGAAAAAGCCCGCCTTCTGCGACAGCCGCCAGTTGTCCAGAAAAGTCTTGAAAGATTTCTCGTTGCTGTGCACGTCCGCTTGGCCGCTCTGATAAGCGGCAAACGCCTCGGTGCCCCCGTCGTAGAAAAGCACGATGTCGGGCTTGCGTGCTGCGTGCTTCAGCTGTTCGATCAAGCTGATCATTTCCTGGGTGTTCGACCAGCCATGTTCGGCAAGGTTGACAATGCAAACCGGTTTGCCGGCCTTTTCGTAATCCTGCGCCACGTAGGACGGAATGGTCGCCGCGTCGGGCCCGCCCGCCCCCCACATCACCGAGTCGCCATACATCCAAATGGTGAACGTCTTGTCGTCGCATTGCGTGTGCAGCGTTCGGCGCACGCCATTCTGATCGATGGAAAGCAATTTGCCCGGATAAGGCGACGTCCGCCAAAGCACCCACGGATGGTAGGTCACTTCGTTCGACTGCGCATATTCCTTCCAATACTCGCGCTCCGCGGGGGTTCCATGCTCAGCCAAGTCCTTCTGCACTGCGGGCGCTATGATCTCCGGATCGAGAAGAAGATGACGCCGAAACGCATAGACTTCACCGGCAGCCAGCAGCAACAGCCCCAGAGTTACGGCCACGCAAAGCCGCACCGCAAAGGATTTAAAAAGGGATGTATACCGTCTCGCAGGCGGGTCGAGACGCTCCACTATCGGGTCGCTCTTCGTTAATGACACAGACGGCTGGACCTCGCTTGTCGCACACAAATCTGCCTGAATGTTAGGAATGTTAGCATAGCGCCCGCCGCTCCTCGGCTTTGCTTTGAATCACTGAAGTAACTCTCATGCTGATAAATGGAGCGCCGTTCGCCCCGCCGAACCTGGTCGCGTTCTCGCGCGCTAAAACAGAGCATACATCACCGGTCCAGTGTCAGCGTGTCCCGGCTGGAAGAGCAGGCTCAGGTAGAGCGCCAGCACAAGAACCACCGGCGTAATCCAGACCCAGCGGTCGTTCGCCACAGCCGCCAGCGAATTTCCCAGCAGCGTGCGCAGTGTCCCGGTTGCAGTTCCCGCCCACTCGCGCGCCGCCGTTCCCAAACGATCGAGCAGTGCGCCGATTCCGAGCGCCGCGAAGTACCCAACCGCTGCCCAAATCGTCATCATGTAGAAACTGTGATCCAGCGTCAGATGCCGGTAACTGCGCAACGAGGTCAGCGCCTTCAGCATGGCGAATGCCTGATGCGTGCTCTCCGCGCGAAAGAAAACGTAGCCCACGCATACCGCGGAAAACGTCAGCCACCACGAAATCGCCGTCGCTACAACTCCAGTCCACTCAAATCCCATCCGCTTGCGGAACTCCTGCCACTGCCGGTGCAGCACCAGCAGAATTCCGTGATAAGTGCCCCACATCATGAACGTAAAGTTGCCCCCATGCCAAAGCCCGAAAACAAACATCGCGATCACGAGCGACAGATTGCGCCACCACACTTCACGCCGCATGGTCGCCAGCGGCAGAAAGAGAAAGTCGCGAATCCAGAACGACAGCGACATATGCCATCGCGTCCAGAACTCCGAGATCGTGCTGGAGAGATACGGTCGATTGAAGTTCTCATGAAGCTCGATGCCAAACAGTCGAGCTCCACCGATCACAATGTGCGACCACCCGCAGAAACTGAAGTAGAGTTGGAATCCGTAAGCGACAATCAGAAACCAGACATCGATTCCGCTCAATCGTCCCGCGCCGTTGCCAGAGAAAGCGTGCGCGAAAACCGCATCCACGCCCGCGCCGGCATAAAGCCCGCCGCTCATGATCAAGGCAAGAACCGCCATCAGACTGCCAATCGCAACCCGGCGCATCCCGGTCTTCAGGTCGTCGTCGGTCACCGCCCAATCCTGCCGAAACTGCGGCAGCATGCTCGACATGCGGCAAATCGGCCCTTGCAGCACCGTCGGCCAGAACGACATGTAAAGGCAAAACTCCAGCAGCGTGGGATTCAACTCTTCTTCCCGGTACAACTCCAGCAGATAACTCAGCGCCTCGAACGTCCAGAAAGAAACTCCCAGCGGAAAGATCATTCGTTTGAGCGCTGCCAGCGGCGAACCGGCGGGCGCGACCGCGCCGAGCAAAGGCAGGTATTTAAAAGTGCCGAGCAGCACTAAATTGAGCAGGATTCCAGTCCAAAGGCGGCCGGCGGTGACCTTTTTCTTCAGCCATTCGCCGAGGCCGTAGTTCATCAGCGAACTGAAAATGAGGATGACAATCAGCCATCCGCCCCAAGTGTAGTAAAAGAGCCAACTGGCAATCAGATAAAGCGCCTGCCGCGCGGTGACCGACCGCAGCCGCATGGCAATCAACCACACCACCACTGCGCCAATTCCGTATTCAAGAAGTTGTGTTGTCATCGGTGGCTGTCGAAACCTGAAATTGTAGCCGCGAAACTTAGATCTGAAATCTTAAATCCGAATTTCAAACCTAATTCAACAGACGTTAATACAGGGAATCTGCCGGTTATTTTTATGCTCTCGCGGAGGCCACAGCTTGTCAAATTACCCGCAGTATCGCCGGTGGCGCAGTTCGAATTTGTTTTGAAAAAGATGCGGCCACAGGCTGAGGAAAGATTAACAATGCGCACAGCACCGTGGCAGAGCGGCCCTAGGGCCGCGTAAGCGGCAAGGAATTGGGTTTCTCTGTGTCTCGGGACTCCGTGGTGAAAAGCTTACTGACCGGTCTCCGTGAAGATAGCAGGATTACTCACCCCGGTAGCCGTGGCAGTGATGTTGTACGTTCCCGGCGACGGCGGCAGCGTGTAGTACTGGCTGGCCGTTCCGTTGCTGCCAGTGACTACAGGATTGCCATTGGAGAAAACGCCTCCCGCGCCGCCATCGCTGTAATAGACCGAATCGCCGGAAACGGGATTACCGTACTGATCCGCAACCAACACAGTCAATGGCTGCGGCAGCATCGTACCGGCGGGCGCGGCCTGGTTGTTCCCGCCGGTGATGGTCACTGTCGCCGCTGCGCCGGCGGTCACATTCACCGTGATCTGCGTGTTCAGCGAGTTTACGGCGGCTGTGAGGGTAACCGTGCCTGCCGAGGTGCCCGTCGTGTAGTTGACCGTGGCTTGTCCGCTCGCATTGGTAGTCGCTGGCGCTCCGCTAAAGGTCCCTGAAGGCGCCGAGAATGTCACCGAAACTCCCGCAACCGGGTTTCCGCCCTGATCGTTCACCTGCACCACCAGGGGCTGCGCCAACGCCGTATTTACCTGCGCAGTCTGGTTGTTTCCGGAAACCACAGCCACGCTCGCCGGAGAATCGCCGGTCGCGGTTTCGACGAAATTTACTGTCTTGAGCGAAGCCGCACTGGCCGTGACCGTGTACTTGCCGGCTGCATTCGGAAGCTGGTAGCTGGTGAACACAAATCCGCTGGCGTTGGTTACACCACTCGGAGGATTCAGCGTTCCGGCCTGGCTCTTGTCCACAAAGGTTACGGTCACTCCCGGTACCGCATTCTTATAGGCATCCTGGACGGTAGCCCGCAGTTGCGTGGGCAGAATCGATCCCGCTTGCCCAGTCTGCTTGCTGCCTTGTGAGGCGACCAATGTTGCCGGGGCTGCGGGTAGAGCCGTCTCCGTAAGCGTCACGCTGCCGGAGTTCGCTGCGCTAGCCGTAATCGTGTAGGTTCCCGCCTTCTTGGGAAAAGTGTAAGTGGTAGACACATTGCCATTAGCATCGGTCGTGCCGCTGGACGGATTGAACGTCCCTCCCTTGCCGCCGTCGCTGAAGCTGACCGTTACACCTGCGATCCCGGCCCCGCTGTAAGGGTCAATCATTTGCACCTGTATGGGTGCAGGCAGTTGCGTTAGCACAACCGCGCTCTGATTGTTGCCGCTCACCACCGTCAGAGTCTGGAATAGGCCATAGGCCTGAAGAGTGGTCTGCGTGGCGACGTAGACCTTCCCGTTAACCACCGTCTGGGTAGCAAAGTGAGCGATCGGCGGCAGTTGATCGCGGGATTTGACCTGGCCGGAACTGTACAGCAGCTGCATGGTGGTCGCATTGAATGCGTCAAGATTGCCGCCGCTCATTACCCACAGAACTCCGTTGGTGTTGCCATTGGCGGAAATAGCCGGCGAGTGGGATCCGACATACTTCTGCGCGGTCGTGAGCGGAGTGCCAAGAGGAGTAGTTCCGCTCGACACCGGATACGCCAGCAGCGGAGACGCGTCGGGCGCGTAGTACACAGTATTGTTCCAATAGGCCGGCGAACTGAACAATATGTCAAGGCGTTGCTCTTGTTGCTCTCCCGGCTTCACAGGAAACTCCTCGAGCACGTTGTCACACGTCGGAGGTTGCGCGCACGTTGGCCCGCTGTAGGCGCCCATGGAATCTCGATTGATAACGTAAATGAACCCCTCCTTGCCGCCGGCGACCAGTTCATGCGGAGTCGGGCCGTCCTGATCGGGAAGGATAAGAACACCCGTGGAACTCAAATCCTCGTCGTTAGCGTTGAGGAATGCCACATCGAACGGAGTGAAGTAATCGGTAATAGCAAGCGTAGTGGGGTCGAGTTCGAGCACGCTGTTGCTGTAGGTCAGGCCACCTTCTGGAACGTTGTAACAGTTGGCGCAGGACTCCGCTGTCTCCAGGAAGATGTTGCCGAATTCGTCGGCTGCGATGCCGTTGCCGGTTTGCCAGATGGATGCCGATGAGTGGTCGGGCGCAGCGTCGAAGACAGCGAGCTGCGACAGGTTGGACGCGCTGTAGGCGAGCAGCCATCCGGCGGCGTTCCCGTCATTGCAGCCGTTGGAGCCAAAGCCCATGTACACCACTCCATTCAGCAGCAGCAATCCCGGCCGGTTCAACTCGTGCAAGCTGGTGAAGGTGGCCACGCCCCCAGGGTAATTCATGCTAGCGCTGATCAAAACGGGACCGCCGAACTTTTCCGCTCCGCTCGTGATGTCGAGCGCGTGCAGATAGTGCACAACCGTGCCGTTGTCCACCGTCTTCGCCACCACATACATCGTGTTCGTTGTCGTATCGATCACCGGCGTCCCGGAGATCCCCTCTTGTGTGAAACCCACGCCCTGGCCGGCGCAGGGCAAGTCTTTGCCGCTGGCCGTGGTGATCCCATTGGCCGGATCGGTGAAATTCACCCACCACAAAGGATTCGCATTGGATCCGGTGTTGCTGTCAGCGTCAAAGGCGTAGACCGAATCGGCCATCGTTGCCACATAGACGACGTTGTGCAGCGTGCCTTGTCCGTTGATGTTCACGCCCGGAACATACAGCGGTTGCGCCAGCGCCAGATAGTCGATCGGGTAGTTGAACAGAAAGCCGAAATTGTTGCTGTTCACGTTCTGTGGCGTCAGCATGGTTTCATTCGTGTTGGCGCCATCCCGCGCGTTGTCCATGCGGCCGGTCCAAACTGTGACCTGTCCGAAACAAACAGAAACCAATGTGAGACTCACGACGAGCGTGAGCGCAAAGTGACAGGAAAGGGGAATTGACCGCTTACCAGTCCGCGGTGATCGGACACCATCGATCTTTACCATATTGGTTTCTCCTGGAAGTATGGACACAACTATGCACGCGAGATTCTAAGCAGAAAATAGCAGTTATTAAGCCGAAGAAGCGCTGCCGGCAACACGGCGTAACCTCCACTTTACAAACCTTTTCTACTGCACTCGAAACCGGTGACTTCAAAATCCACACTTCGATAGGCAATCTCTTGCACTATTAGGCAGAAACTCTATCCCAAAAGCAGATTCCCGAACACCCCACCGAAGTGGGGCGAGCAGCAGAAAGGACGGATCACGCTCTGTACCATCGTCCATTGGAGCAATCTGTTAGGTTGAGTCACTGATTGCGGCTCCAGGTCTCAGTGTTAAAGTTTTAGGTCTCAGGTCTCAGAAGACTCCACAGGGAAGTGAAATTGATTTCGCCTTTCCTAAGACCTAAGACCCGAGACCTAAAGACCTGAGACCTGTCTTCATCCTGCCGGGATATACTTGAAACCGATGCCTCCAATGGGCATCGAAAGCCGCTCCCTGCATGAGTTTAGGCAAAAAAATCCTCTACGCCAAAAAGGTCTTACCTTCCGCAACCTGGCGTGCGTTGCGTGCGTCTAAGGACGGCCCGGTGCACCTCATCTTTGCCCTGGCCGACCATTTCGAACCCGCCATCGATCCCGACGATGGAGGGAAGCGTGTCCCCCGCCCCGAACAGGAACAGCGCCTCGAATCGTGGGCGCGCGAATATCCCAAAGTGATCGACGGCTGGCGCGACCACGATGGCCGCCCGCTGGTGCACACCTACTTCTATCCGGCCGAGCAGTACGACGAAGGGTTGCTCGGCATGCTCGCCGCACACTGCCATGCCGGCTGGGGTGAAGTTGAAGTCCATCTGCATCACGGTCTCGATCAGCCCGACACCGCTGAAAACACTCGCCGCGTGCTCTCCGAACACCGCGACCGGCTGGCTTTTCGCCATCGCTGCCTCGCCTTCGCAGAAGGTTCCTCGCGTCCCGCCTACGCTTTCGTCCACGGGAATTTTGCCCTCGCCAATTCCGCCGGAGGCCGCTTCTGCGGCGTCGATTCAGAACTCCAGATTCTTGCCGACACCGGCTGCTACGCCGATTTCACCCTGCCCACCGGTATCTGGCATCCGGCGCAGATCGCCAAACTTAACTCCGTTTATGAATGCGCTCTTCCCCTCGATCAACCGATGCCGCACCGCAACGGGCGCGACTTGACGGCCGGCCGCGTGCCCAAAACTTTTCCTCTCATCGTGCAAGGCCCGCTCGTAGTCGACTTCCGCCGGTCCTTGCGTTTTGCGCGTCCGATCCTCGAAAACGGCGCAATTACCGGCGCCAATCCCCCCACTCTGCACCGGTTCGCTCTGTGGAAGCAGGCGCACGTCAGCGTCATCGGCCGGCCAGACTGGCTGTTCATCAAAGTCTTTTGCCACAGCATGAATCCGACCCAGAAAGACGCGGTCATCGGCAGCAGCTTCCGCTGCTTTCTTTCCGCGCTCGTCGAGGGCGCGGCCGACCGCAGCGAAACTCTGCACTTCGTCACCGCGCGCGAAATGGCCAACATCCTGCTCGCCGCCTGCGACGGCCGCGACGGCAATCCCGGCGACTATCGTGATTACCGCTTCAAGCGCTTTGCCGATCGCCCGCTCTCACCCGAGAAATCCACTCCAATCCCAGTCAGCTTGCCCAGATAAAAATCCACATAGAACGCAAACAGAAAGCCGCATATAAAGGAAGATCGAAACAAACGCATTGTGTTAGCTTGAATGTTCAAATTTCCCATTCCACATTCTGAGGAGCTCGCATGAAAGCGGTTCGCATTCATCAGTTCGGTTCGCCCGAAGTCCTCACCTACGAAGATGTCCCCGACCCCAAGCCGCGCAAAGACCAGGTCCTCATCCGCGTGCGCGCCTGCGCCATGAACCATCTCGACCTGTGGGTGCGCAACGGACTTCCCGGCGTGAATCTGCCGCATATTCTCGGCAGCGACATTGCCGGCGAAATTGTTGAAGTGGGCGAATACATCACCGACCTCAAAGCCGGACAGCGCGTGCTCCTCGCGCCCATGCATTTCTGCAATCGCTGCGCAAAATGCGTCGCCGGACTGCAGAACCAGTGCCGCCAGTTCACCGTGCTCGGCAACGGAGTCGACGGCGGCGACTGCGAACTGATGGCCGTCCCCGCAGTCAATATCATCCCCATTCCCGACGCGCTCGATTTCAATCAAGCCGCCAGCGTTCCTCTGGTGTTTGTGACCGCCTGGCACATGCTCACCGGACGCGCCGCCATCCGTGCTGGCCAAACCGTGCTCGTGCTCGGCGCAAACTCAGGCGTCGGCATCGCCGCCATCCAGATCGCGAAGCTCTTCCACGCGCGCGTAATCGCAACCGCCGGCGACGATCGCAAAATGGAGCTCGCCCGCCAACTCGGCGCCGATTTCGTCATCAACCATTATCAGCAGAAGATCGGCCAGGAGGTTCGCAAAATCACCAACTCCGAAGGCGTCGACATCGTCATCGAGCACGTCGGCCTCGCCACCTGGGATGAGAGCTTGCGCTCGCTCAAACCCGGCGGCACGCTTGTAACCTGCGGCGCGACCACGGGATCGAAGGTCGAGATCGAGTTGCGTTTTCTATTTTCGCGGCAACTTTCCCTGCTCGGCTCCTACATGGGGACGATGAGCGAACTCCATGAAGTGCTCGGCCACGTCTTTGCCGGACGGCTCAAGCCCGTCATCGACCGCACTTTTCCGTTAAAAGAGACTCGCGCCGCCCACGAGTACATGGAAAAAAGCCAGATGTTCGGCAAGATCGTCCTGAACCCATAGGCGAGTTCGATTTTCGGGCAGGCGCGGGAACAGTACAATCGGCGCCCATGTTCTTCAAGATCATTGGCCACATATCGGATGTTGAAACCATTGCCTCTGGCAAAGGCATTCGGGAACGTAAACGGTTACGGAAGCTGTATGGCGGACGCCGTTGGAGAAAGCTGAAGGGAACTGCAGCGGTGGAACTGGCGGATGGTACGATATGCCATGCCGAGTTGCATTGGTACGAAGCGCACGGCATTGGCGCAAAGGAGTTCAAGATCAAGCGCATTTTAAAAATCCAATGAAACGAACTGAACCGAAATTCGTTGTCTGCGTGAAGAACAAGGACTATGCCGCTTCCCTTGAGTTACGCAAGCTCTACCAGGTAGTCTCCGACGAGACGGCGTCGAAACTCCACCAGATTCGGGTCATTGATGAATCCGGCGAAGATTATCTGTATCCCGAAGAATATTTCGTCGCAGTACAACTTCCGCTGGCTGCCGAAAAGGCGATCCGGCGAGCGGCCGGAGTTAGAAGCTAGATATAGCGAAACCCATGTAGCGCGGACACTCCTGTCCGCGAAAGCTGCCAGCTACCAACTCTCAGCTGTCAGAAACACCCAAGGCCCGGTTCGCATGGGCCGGACCCTTTGTTTCCAGGCAATCATCAACAGGATTGTCATTCAGAGCCGACCGCAGGCAAAGCCGAGGGCGAGCGAGGAATCTGCAGCCACCCTCCACCGAATTGTCATCCTGAGCGACGCCGAGGCGCCAGCCGAACGTAGCGAAGGACCTATGCAATTCGCCAGACCGAAGCCCCGCCGAAAGAGCAGGGCTTTTTGCTTGGCATATAATCCCTCTATGACCGGCCCCGCCCACGAACTCCTGCAAAAGGCTCTCGCCCTGCCTGACAGCGAACGCGCCGAACTCGCCGGCACCCTTATCGCCAGCCTCGATCCGACCCGCGACCCCGACGTCGACGCCGCCTGGCAGGAAGAAGTCGCGCGCCGTTTCCGCGAAGTCCAGTCCGGACAGGTAAAAACCATCTCCTGGCAGTCCGCGCTCAAAAAAGGCCAGTCGCTTCTCGATGGCCAATAAGCCGCTCCGACTTCACCCCGAAGCCGAGCAGGAATACCTTGCCGGGTGCCCCATGCTAGCGCGTTCCTCGCCCTAGATCCCGCCCCGACAGAGTCGAAGGAAGGACACGCGTAAAATCGACCCCAAGATGATCTGGTGCACTTACGCAACGTTCGAATCTATGCACGGCGAAAAGAGCTCCATGTCAGAGCTAATTGGCAGGCTGACTCTGTTCTCACGCACATCCGTCATCTCTCTGTGCTCCTTTGTCGGCCTTGTACTAAAACTCTGGGAACCGGGAGCCTACGACCTCAAGCTCTACGACCACCTTATATCGTGCGCATTCGACCCCCTAAGGGGAGACTGGTACAAGCTAGCAGCGCGCCTTCAGCAACCGGAACTCGTTTTTCATCGTCGCCAGCTCCTACTGCTCACCAAACTTGCCGCCATCCACTGCCCAGTGGCAGGCGTGGATGCATGGAACGCAGCACCCGGCTTCTTTGGAACCGCCCTGCTTATGGCAAATGATCATTTCCATTACGGTCTTGCAGCGCCGGGCGGTACTCCCGAACTAGACAACGTCAGGCGGTTGTTTGCTGAATTCATACCCGTGTCGGAAGGCGCCGCATTTCGGCCAGAGTATAAACTGGTTCGATCCCATCTCATGCTGAAGCACGCAGGCCAGCTTCAGGACAGTCCCAACTTCATCGATATTCCTGCCAAATTTCAAAAAGCCAAAGGGCTGCCGCTCGCCGACTATCAAACCCTCTGCTTTGGCCTATTTGCGAAGTGCGCTACATTTTCAATTGAGGAACTTCAACGGGGCGCGTCCGCATTCACCTTCGTGGAGCCAAATTTCCACGCGATGGCGCTGCCCAAGAGGAGCGTCACACTGTTCCTCGAAGAAGTTGCATCAACGCCCGAAGACCTGACCGCCCGAATCAAACACCGGGACTACGGCCCAAATGACTCAACGGAGTTGAGGAAGCATCCGCTGATCTCCATTTCCAAGGGGTTCCTACCGATCGACATTTGTTTTCTCGTGGAAAAGTTTGAAAGCGGCCCATACTGGGCAATAAGTAACATCGACAAGAGCACGGGAGACCGACTGCGACGGCTGTGGGGGGGAGGTTTTCGAGATATACATGAATGACCTTTTGACGGAGTCCCTCAAGCAAACCGGCGCCCAATTTCTTTCCGACCCGCGCTGTGCCGAAGATCTTAGCCGTCAGGTCTGCGATGGTCTCATCCTCCAAGGTGAATCGCTCATCTTGCTGGAATACAAGTCGAGCATGTTTAGTGCAGAGACTAAATACACTGGAAACGTCCCGCTACTTGTGGCGGAAGTGGAAAAAAAGTTGGTCCGGGATAAGGCCGAATCGAAGAAAAAGGGGGTTGAACAACTCGCCGACGCCGTCGTAAGTCTCTTTCGGAATGAGGAGAAGTGCACCATCCGAGGGATCGACCTCAACGGCGTCACTAGAGTTTACCCGCTTCTCGTCACTCTTGATGGTATCGGCGGAAGTCTATTAGTCAGCAGACTCCTGAACCACTACTTTGACAACCTCATGGCGGATCGCACGCCCAGCCGAGTCGAGGTAAAACCCCTCTTGTGCACTGACGCAGAAGGTCTCGAGGAGGTGTCAGGATGCTTTCCAAAGCTTGGACTTGCTGGATTCCTCGACCACTGGCTGTCAAAAGACCCAAACTTCATGGCGACCCTGACCGCGTTCACCGTCCCGGAGCTTGAGGGCCACCGAAATGAACGGATGGCGCGAGAATGGCACAATCTTGCAAACGAGATTAGCGCCCGGGCATTTCCGGAAGAGCACAGGGCGGCCAACCAGGCAAAGGACATCCAGTAAATTCACAAGTTAACTCATAATAGATACCTGCTCGGCGCCCCAGGTTCGCGCCCCGCCCTTTGGGTGCCAACCTGGGAAAGCAACAAACTCACATCGGCCCCCTGCAGACAATCCCAAATCAACACCACTTTTTCCTTGACTTAAGCCCTCAACCCACACTTAATAGAAGTATCCAACTCACACTAACAACTAATTGCGGCCCGCGCCGCATAAGTCAGAATCTAGAACGACTATCTAATGAAGTAACTTACAATATTGTACTTACAAACTCATCTAACTCATGACTAATCAAGACTTTACTTGTAACTCATTTCTTCCCAATACTTTGGCCGACGACCACCGCCTAACGGCAATAATATCCTTGACACACCTGACACCTTATGATACAGTTATTTCACTGTGGAAAACGCACTGAAAAGCCCGCGAAACCTGCTCGAAGTCACCCGCTACTTTGAAGACCCCAACGTCTGTGTTGAGTTCATGGCCGCGATTCGATGGCCCACCGGCGTCGAATGCCCGCATTGCCAGAGCAAGCGGCACTCTTTCCTTCGCAGTCGTCGCATCTGGAAATGCCTCGATTGCCGGAAGCAATTCTCTGCCAAGGTTGGAACCATCTTCGAGGATTCGGCAATCCCGCTCGACAAATGGATGGTTGCGGTGTGGATGCTCGTTAACTGCAAGAACGGTGTCAGCAGTTGGGAGATTCACCGCGATCTGAAAGTCACTCAGAAAGCCGCGTGGTTCATGTTGCAGCGTATCCGCCATGCTCTGCAACAGGGCACCGTCAAAACTCCCGACGATCAGATGGGCGGATTCAGTCCTGTGGAAGTTGACGAAACTTTTGTCGGAGGAAAAGTCAAGAACATGCACAAGAACCGCAAACTGAAACTCCAGCGATTGCGGAATGAAGTGAACCGCCCAGATCACTACATGGGAAAAACTGTTGTTATGGGGATGCTCGACAGAGGATTACGCAAAGTCCGGGCTACCATCGTGCCGAATATCAAGCGAGAGACTCTGCAATCGCAGATCATGCAAGAAGTGTTTCCGGGATCGAAAGTGTACACAGACGACGCGACCGCATACATGGGCTTGGGGCAGAAATTCGCTCACGAGGTTGTGAATCACCTGGAAACATACGTTGACGGGAAGGTTCACACCAACGGAATCGAGAATTTTTGGAGTTTATTGAAACGCGGTTTGAACGGCACATACGTTGCAGTCGAGCCATTCCACCTGTTCCGGTATGTGGACGAACAAGTCTTCCGTTACAACAATCGCGCAACCAAAGAGAATGCGTTGACCGATTCTGACCGCTTTCTGCTAGCAATGCACCAAGTCACTGGCAAACGTCTTACCTATGCCGAATTGACTGGCAAGACCGACGCCAGTGCCACTACGACGCCTGAGCCTTTCTAATCCTTATCGCGGGAAGCGTGGTCGGAAGCCTGTTTCCCGCGCCGCTGTTGACGTTCTCGCTTCGCGTTCTCAATCCTAGTCTGGACTGTAGCTTTGGGAACGCGGACGAGATGGCGCATGGCTTCTGTGAAACGTTCAAATTCTTGGTTCTTCGGCGGCGGCTTCATGGGATCATCATAGCGCTATCCATCGACCGAGGAAACCATGAACACTGAGTCTCTAAACAAATTCCGCGATTTGGTTGTTATCGCCTTGGGCCGCGTTCTCGAACAGCAGAACCGTGTAACCTCTCTTTCTGCCGACGTTCTAGCCTTGCGGGAAGCAATGCGAGACACTCCGCCAATGAAGAGGTATCTGGCGAACAAACGAGTTCTGAGAGGA
>JASHOU010000009.1 GCA_030038475.1 Terriglobales bacterium
AAGCGCACTGGACGTATCATGAGCGTCCCAGTGGGCGAAGCCATGGTCGGCCGCGTGGTCGATTCGCTCGGTCAGCCCATTGACGACAAGGGACCGATCACCACCGATAAGTACATTCCTCTCGAACGCCTGGCTCCTGGCGTCATTGACCGCCAGCCAGTCCGTGAGCCGATGGCAACCGGATTGAAGGCCATCGACAGCATGATCCCGATCGGCCGCGGCCAGCGCGAACTGATCATCGGCGATCGCCAGACCGGCAAGACCGCGGTCGCGCTCGACACGATCATCAACAGCAAGGGCAACGACCTGATTTGTATCTACAACGCGATTGGACAGAAGCGGTCTTCCATCGCGCAGGTGGTGAAGATTCTCGAAGACTACGGCGCCATGGAATACACCATCGTGGTCGCTGCCTCGGCTTCAGAGCCGGCTCCCATGCAGTACATCGCTCCCTACGCGGCTTGCGCCATGGGTGAGTACTTCCGCGATTCCGGACGCCACGCGCTTTGCATTTACGACGATCTTTCCAAGCACGCCGCGTCCTATCGCGAGATTTCTCTTCTGCTCCGCCGTCCGCCCGGTCGCGAAGCTTATCCCGGGGACGTTTTCTATCTGCACTCGCGTCTGCTGGAACGCGCCGCCAAGCTGAGCGACAAAAACGGCGGTGGATCGCTCACCGCATTGCCGATCATCGAGACCCAGGCGGGCGACGTCTCGGCTTATATTCCCACCAACGTGATTTCGATTACCGACGGCCAGATCTATCTTGAAACCGATCTTTTCAATCAAGGCGTCCGTCCGGCGGTGAACGTCGGACTCTCGGTAAGCCGCGTCGGCGGCAGCGCGCAAATCAAGGCGATGCGCCAGGTCGCTGGAACGCTGAAACTCGAATTAGCTCAGTATCGGGAACTCGCCGCCTTTGCCCAGTTCGGCAGCGATCTCGATAAAGCCACGCAACAACAGCTCAATCGCGGCCAGCGCCTTGTAGAACTGCTCAAGCAGGGTCAATTTTCGCCATTGCCGTTTTCGAAACAAATCGTCGCCATCTTCGCCGGCACCAGCGGAGTACTCGACGATCTGCCCGTCGACCAGGTGCGTCCGTTCGAAGCTGAGCTTTACAAATACGTGGAAAACACCAATCCAGGCTTGCTCAACACCATCATGGAAAAGAAAATCCTCGATGACAATCTGAAAACAGAGCTGTCCAGAGTGGTCAAAGAGGCAAAACAGCAGTTCGTGGATTCAAGGCAGGCGGTAACGAAATAAAGGTGTCAGGTCTTAGGTCTCAGGTCTCGGGAAGGCTCTCAAGTTTTGAGACGAATCGAGACTAAGGAGCCTGAGACCTGAGACCTAAGACCTGACACCTGATTTTTCATGCCCAACATTCTCGACATCCGGCGCCGCATCCGCAGCGTGATCAACACGCGGCAGATCACCAAGGCCATGAAGACCGTGTCGGCGGCCAAGTTGCGCCGCGCGCAGGAGGCCGCCTTGGCCGCGCGCCCTTATGCGCAGATGCTGACCAATGTTCTTAAGTCGCTCATCTCGCGCGCCGATGTTTACGATCCCGTCACCGGGGAGCCATTTCATCCCCTTCTCGTCGAGCGTCCTGAGAAAACCGTCTTGCTCATAGTCGTCACTGGAGACAAAGGTCTAGCCGGAGCGTTCAACACAAATATTCTGAGGATGGCGTCACGATTTCTTCAGTCGAAGCTAGAGGAGAATATCGATCTCGAATGTATCGGACGCAAAGGCCGCGACTTTATGCGCCGCCGCTATCCCACGGCGCCCCAACGGCCCGACGAAGCTTTGAAGAATAGCGCCACGGAGAACGAAGCCACGGAGAACGAACAGACGGCCGTCTCGCTCGCCCAGCGCGAAACCGAACCCGCTCCTCCGCGCGCCGGTCGTGTACAAATCACCGGCGAATACGTTGGAGTTTTGGGAAAGGTCGACCACAATTTTGCCAATACTCTTAGCCAGAAGCTGATCGGCCGCTACACACGTGGCGAAATCGACGCCGTCTACATTCTGTTCAATGAATTCAAGTCGGTGCTCGCGCAGCGCCTGGTTGCCGAACGCTTGCTGCCGATCAAGGAGATCGGCGAGATCGACGTCCAGATGGCGGAGGAGCCCACGCAAGAGGAGCGCCAGAAGAGAATAGAAGCCGCAAAGTCAACCGGCGTAGGCATGCGCCGAGCGGATATCAGCGCGGTTGATGAGGCCGCCTCCACGTTCGCCAGGTCACCGGTCGATTACATCTACGAGCAACCGCCCCGACAGCTTTTTGAGGGCATTCTGCCGAAGTATGTCGCCATCCAGATTTTTCGCGCGCTGCTGGAGTCGATTGCTGCCGAGCACGCCGCACGCATGACGGCGATGGATGCGGCCACGAGCAATGCGAGCGATATGATCGATTCACTGACGCTTGCGATGAATCGCGCGCGCCAGGCCAAGATTACGAAGGAGATTATAGAAATAGTAAGCGGCGCCGCCGCAGCACAGTAGCAGAAGCACTTGGCAGATACATTGGCGAACTGCGAACGACTAACGACGAGCGACTAACGACCAACGACGAACGACTTAGAGAACTCAACTTATGGCTGAAAATATCGGACATGTAGTCCAGGTCGCCGGCCCCGCCGTCGACGTCCAATTCACCGAAGCTGCAATGCCACACATCTACGAAGCTCTTCGGGTTGTCAGCGACGGCTTCACCGTACCCATCCCAATCAACATCATTCTGGAGGTGCAGCAACACCTTGGCGAAGGCCGCGTGCGCTGCGTCGCCATGGAAGCAACCGACGGCGTGGTGCGCGGCATGAAGGCCATCGATCAGGGCGGGCCTATCTCGGTTCCAGTCGGCAGGGGCACGCTCGGCCGCGTGATGAATGTCATCGGCGAACCCGTCGACAAGCTCGGCCCCATCCAGTCCGACAAGAGAATGCCCATTCATCGCCTCGCGCCCCCGTTCGATGAACAGTCAACCACGGCAGAAATGTTTGAGACCGGCGTAAAAGTCGTCGATCTTATCCAACCCTTCCTGAAGGGCGGAAAGATCGGCCTTTTCGGGGGTGCCGGCGTTGGAAAGACCGTTGTCATCATGGAACTGATCAACAACGTCGCCAAGCAACACGGAGGGTTTTCCGTTTTCGCCGGCGTTGGCGAGCGCACCCGTGAAGGCAACGATCTCTGGCTGGAAATGACGGAGTCGGGAGTCATCAAGCCCGGCAAGCCCGCGGAATCGAAAGCCGCCCTGATCTACGGCCAGATGACCGAACCACCTGGAGCGCGTCTCCGTGTTGCGCTCAGCGCTCTGACCGTCGCCGAATATTTCCGCGACGAAGAAGGCTCCGATACGCTCCTCTTCATCGACAACATCTTCCGCTTCACTCAAGCCGGCTCTGAAGTATCCGCGCTGCTAGGTCGTATGCCCAGCGCCGTCGGATATCAGCCTAACTTAGCTACAGAGATGGGCGAGTTACAGGAGCGAATTACTTCCACTAAGAAAGGCTCCGTAACTTCCGTGCAGGCGATTTATGTACCGGCAGACGATTTGACGGACCCCGCGCCCGCTACCACCTTCGCCCACCTCGACGCCACGACCGTGCTTTCGCGCGCATTGACCGAGATTGGAATTTATCCCGCCGTCGATCCGCTGGCTTCTACTTCACGCATTCTCGATCCCCGTATCGTCGGCCAGGATCATTACGATGTGGCGCAGATGGTCAAGAAGACATTGCAGACTTATAAGGACCTACAAGACATCATCGCGATTCTCGGTATCGACGAACTGAGCGAAGATCAGAAGTTGACCGTATCGCGTGCGCGCAAGATTCAAAAGTTCCTCTCCCAGCCGTTCTTCGTGGCCGAGCAGTTCACAGGTACCCCGGGACGCTATGTGAAAATCGCCGACACAGTAAAAGGCTTCCGCGGCATCGTAGAAGGGAAGTACGACGATATTCCCGAGCAGGCTTTCTACATGAAGGGAACGATCGACGAAGTGCGGGAGACAGCAGAGAAGATGAAAGGGACGGCAGCATAGGATCAGTCGCTAGTTGCTAGTTGTTGGTCGTCAGCAAATGCCCTGCGGCGAGTGGATTTGACTAACAATCAGCGGCTATCTCCTAGCGACTAACGACGAACGACCAACGACTAAATGTCCAATACCTTCCAACTCGAAATCGTTACTCCGTCGCGCCTCATCGTTCAGGAAGCGGCAGAGGAGGCGCAGATACCGGGAGCGAGCGGCTATATGGGGATTCTCCCCGGCCACGCACCCCTTATTACCGAGCTTGCCGTAGGTGTTATCACTTATCGGACAAACAGTACGGCGCACACTCTCTCGGTCGCGTGGGGATTTGCCGAAGCCCTGCCCGACAAGGTGACGATCCTGGCGGAAACGGCCGAGCGGCCGCAGGAAATCGATGTGCCACGCGCACAAAAGGCCAAAGAGCGAGCCGAGCAGCGTCTTAAAAGCAACGATCCCGAGCTCGATTACACCCGCGCAGAAGGCGCGTTGCAGCGTGCCGAAACGCGCCTGAATGTTGCTCAAAGTGCTGGGAAAGAAAAATAGACCCGATCCGAATGAGCTGCATTCTCCCGGCTCACAAGTAATAAATCATGCCGCTAGTTGGCGTGCGTTATTCCGGTGTTAATATGGGTGCGTGGGATCAACCACGGCCAGACCCCAGATTCACTAGACCCAAATGCAAATGCTAACTTAAGCGTTTTCCGCCACTACAAGCTGGTTCTGTTCGCCAAGTCCTTCGACGCCCAACCGCATCCGGTTACCCGCCTTCAGAAACACCTGAGGCCGCTGCCCCACGCCGGTTCCCGGAGGGGTTCCGGTGGCAATAATGTCTCCAGGCTGCAGGCTCATAAACCGGCTGACGTAGCTGACTAACTGCCGAACGCCCACGATCATAGTTCGCGTCGACCCGTTCTGATAGCGATGCCCGTCCACTTCAAGCCAGAGCTTCAGGTTTTGCGGATACGGAACTTCATCAGCTGTTACCAGCCAGGGCCCGATTGGGCCGAAGGTATCCGCACTCTTGCCTTTGACCCACTGTCCGGTACCCTCGAGTTGGAACGCACGTTCTGAAATATCATTCACGACGCAGTAGCCAGCCACACGCGACATAGCATCCGCTTCGCTCACATACTTTGCCGAGGTTCCAATAACTACGCCTAACTCGACTTCCCAGTCCATCTTAGTGCTGCCTCGCGGAATCATAATATCGTCATTCGGCCCGCAGATAGCTGACGTAGCTTTCATGAAAATGACGGGTTCGCTCGGAACCTTCATGCCGGCTTCCGCTGCATGATCGGAATAATTCAATCCAATGCAAACGAACTTGCCCACGCCGCCCACACACGGACCGAGTCGTTGCATGTCGGCCGACACAATTGGTAGTTTCGTAATGTCGAGGTTTCTCAAAGACGCCAGAGTCGCCGCCGATAGGAATTCGCCCGTGATGTCACGCACCGCCCCAGAAAGGTCGCGAATCCGGCCATCGGAATCGAGAACGCCCGGCTTTTCCCGGCGAACTGCTCCGTATCGCACAAGTTTCATCTGATTTGTCCTTGCTGATCTTTCCTTGAAAAGGTTTGGTGAATCTCTCGCTTGCCTTCGAAACTCCAAGAACGAGATGCGATCGCGCTATTTCGAGACTCCCCTCCCTTTACCGGACGGAGAAGCTATAGATCGTCACCCTATGATAGCGCTCGCCCAGCTTCAACTCGGTAGTTGGGAAATTAGGATGATTAGGGGAATCGGGGAAATGCTGCGTCTCAAGGCAAAGCGCCGAGCGCGCCTCATAAGCCTTCCCGCCTTTGCCTTTGATCGACCCGTCCAAAAAATTGCCGCTATAGAACTGGATTCCCGGCTGATCGGTCACAACCTTCAGCACCCGCCCGCTACCGGGATCGTAAACCTCCGCCGCTTCCGCCAATTTGCCGTTGCCCTTATCCAGTAGCCAGTTCTGATCATAGCCATGGGCCAGATGGAGTTGTTCGTCGTCCGCATGAATGCGCGCTCCAACCGTAGTCGCTTTACGAAAATCAAACGGAGTCGAATCCACCGGCCGCAACTCACCGGTTGGAATCAGGTTGGCATTCACCGGCGTGAAGCGCGACGCGTGCAGAGTGAGCTGATTGTCCAAAATATCGCCATGTCCTGCGAGATTGAAATAAGAATGATTGGTCAAATTGACGACGGTCGGTTTGTCGGTCGTCGCCCAATATTCAATCCGCAAGTCACCTTTCACCAATGTGTACCGCACCAGAGTCGAGAGGTTTCCCGGAAATCCCTCTTCGCCGTCCTCGCTCACATAGCTCAGTTCGACTCCGTTCTCAACCGGCCGCGCTTTCCAAACCACGTTGTTGAAACCGTGTGGCCCGCCGTGCAGAGTGTTCTCGCCATTGTTGATGGGCAACGAATATTTTCGACCATCCAGCACAAAACTGCCATGTGCGATTCGATTCGCATAGCGCCCAATGATCGCCCCGAAAAACGCCGCGGATGGCCCGTTGCTATTCTTCACATAGCCATCGAGATCGTCGAAACCAAGCACCACGTCAGCGCTCGTGCCGCCGCGGTCGGGAGTTTTCATCGACACCAGAATCCCACCGTAGGTTGCGACTCGCGCTTCAAAGCCGCCGTCGCTTAGCGTATAGATCTCTACCGGAGTTCCGTTCGGCATGGTTCCAAAGGGCTTGCTGAATACGTTCGTTCTGGCTTGCCCGCTTTGGAAAAACATGAACAACAACCCGCTAATCGTGACTGCCCAAAGAGCGATTGTCCAAAGAACTGGACGATCTTTCATCGTTGTGCCCAGCCTCTCCGTCTCTGTGAGCGCCATCCGTCTACGTTCTTGTTTTCCGTGTTTCGATCCGCAACTCTTTCATCGCCGCAGGTTGATGAAATCCTACCGTATTTACAAGGATAAAGATAAGACGGCGTAATCTCCGTTCAGAGGAATGAAATGGGTGCGCCGACTAGCGGCGCGGGGCGTCTCGCCGAGCTAGAACCAACCGAAAGTTCCGTCACGTCACTGCCGCGATCGCGCGATGGCAGTTACCAGGTTGCGCTTGCTGTCCTGGCCAAACCCTAAACAGGGTAATTATTGGGCAATGACCATCAGGGTTGAGGCGCATTTCAGCACACAGTTCAGCGCACAGCGCAGGGTCCCGGATCCAGCGCGGCGAAGCTTTCATCCGGTTTGCCCGTCAACCGACCATAATCGGCGGCACGCGTCATAATGCACGATTTTCCTTGGCACCCGGACTCATTGGCGTGCTTGGCGGATAATTAGGTTGTAGCCAATCTGGGGTCTCGCGATTCAAAAAAGTGGCGTTTGCTATTGCGCAGTCTCCCGGTTGCGCCTCACGGGCAATTCAATGAATGACGCCCGCTGAGCCTCCCGATACACCGTCCACCTGGATGTTCCGTCGGGCGGATACCGCTGAAAAACGCTCGCGTCCGCACCTGCCAGCGCTACTCGAATCCGATGCCCTTTTCGCAGCAGCACAGACGTGGGATACAGCGAGAAGCGGATTTGCGCCGGTTCTCCAGGCGTCAAAGGCTGCGCATCCTTTCGCAGGAAACTGTGGGCCGGGCCCAGCGGTTCATACGGAAGGCCCTTTGGATCGACCTGTTTCCGATCAATTACCCGCAAGATCCCTTCATCCACGTAGGTGACCCGTCCTTCGGGCGAGACGTCTTCCAGATATGCATGGATCGCCCCGTCACTTGTGGTTGATGACATTTCGATGGTCAACATAGGGCTGCCCGTAATCTCGAAATCCATTTCCAGAGGAGGGCTGTTATAGACCAGAAGTTTCTTGTCTTCGCCCGCACGATCTGGGTACACGACGTCGCCTCCGCCGAACCCGGTGGCCCAGATGTTCTGCTTGCCGCTTGAAGCTGTGAAGTCCACTGTGTAGGAATCGCTGGCGTTCGATGCCGAGGGTGCGACCGCGTTCAGCGTATTATGCTCTCCAAAGTACAAACGCTCGGCCGAGAAACCCGACGGCGGCCAAATCTTCGTCGTGTGCCATCGACCTTCGCCCATCGTGTAATACTGAATCGAAGACTCGATGGTTTCCGGAGTGTCATTCCGCAGGACGCGATCAAAAAAATCAGCCTCCATTTTGAACTGCTCATCGGTCGGCGGCTCCGGCGGATTGTGGTTCGCGACGAATGGATCGACGTTGAATCCCCCGCCGTGCGATAACGGACCGATAACGACCATTTGTGGATTCGAAAAGTTCTTGTAGCGAGTCAGCGCATCCTTGCCGCCGCCTCCGTCGAACCATCCGCACCAAACCATCATGGGGATTCTTGACGCTTCGATCTTTGCCCGCAGTCCGGATGGGCTGATCTCAGCCACGCTGAACGAGCCTATCGGATCATCGCCGAACTCAATCGTGGCGACCGCCTTGGCCACATTCAGGTTGTGATGCTGGCTGACTAACTCTGCCAGGTGTTTCCCGTCAGGATCGGCATCGACAGGGCGAACTCCGGAAGTCATGAGACGGTCCTTCCAGCAATCCCATCCTTTCGCTTCGTCCGCGGCGCACACATCATCACGATCCATGGCGGCAACAACGTTGCTCCACTCTTGTAGTTGCCCGCGCTGCGCGACTCCGCCCGCCTGAATGGCCCACAAAACGTCGAAATTATCGTAAAGCGGCATGACCGCGCGAATGGCCGGTTGACTCGCAGTTGCCGCAAGTTCGGCCGCGTTGCCATCGTAGGAAATACCGAAGGTTCCGACCCGGCCGTTCGACCAAGGTTGTTGTGCGGCCCAGGCTGCGACCTCGCCCATGTCGGCTACTTCGGCCGGCGACCACTCAACGTCGCGGCTCCCGCCGGATGCGCCGCTGCCGCGCGCATCGACTGCCAATACCGCAAAGTGCCGTTGATTGAAATAGGCTGCCTGCTGATCCTCCAACTGTTCGAGAGGACTGGCCTGATGCAGCGCCACCAGCATTCTCACTGTCCATCCGATCTGCGACACACGCCAGTAGCGCGTGGTTCGCATCAACACCGGAACCCGATCACCGGGTTTCAAATCCGCGGGCAGATCGATCGTCACGGCGATCTCCACGCCATCGCGCATCTTCAAGTATTGAGACGTTGACTGCCGGATGCCCGCCGGAGTCATCGCCTCGCCCGGCAACTTCGTTCGTAGGGTCACGATCGCCAGCACCAACAATGCAAGAAGACCAAAGCTCATAACCCCAGCGCCGACCCACTTTACCCGTCGCCACATACGCCTACCCTCGCGTTACGTCTTTCGCAAAGGTCTTTTCTTCCAGCCTGGTATCCGGGGCGGAATTAGCTCAAGCATCAAGCGCGCGATCTGCGGGAAACGCCCACGCGAGTCCGGCGCACGTTGTCCTCTAGCCACAAATCCCAACCACACCAGGTACAGGAGTTCGACGCGTTCAGAATCCCCGATGACGCGATTCAGCAGCCTGATCCTGTTCCTCTCCGCTCGATTAACCCGCCATGCTACCTCGGGCGACACCGCGGCCCAAGTAAACATCGCTGCGTCCGAGGGCAGGATTCCCTCCTCGCCCAGAGGGGCACGTTTTACCAGCAGCCGCAACAGCAGGCGCAGTCCCTCCTGGCCCCTCCGTCCCCTTAATTGCGGGATGATCTCCTGTCGCA